>NZ_JBLTJC010000004.1:0-90091 GCF_048158785.1 Streptomyces colwelliae
GGAGGCGAGCGCCTTGCGCAGGACGGTGACGGCCATCGTGATCGCGGCCTCGGCGGCGTGCGTCTCGCGCAGGGCGTTCAGCATCACGAAGTCGTGGATGATCCCCTGGAAACGGACGGCGGTGACGGGGACGCCGGCCTCGCGGAGCTTGTCGGCGTAGGCCTCGCCCTCGTCGCGCAGCACGTCGGCCTCGCCGGTGATGACGAGGGCCGGGGGCAGGCCGGTGAGCTGCTCGGTGGTCGCCCGCAGCGGGGAGGCGGTGATCTGGGCGCGCTCGGCCTCGTCGGTCGTGTACTGGTCCCAGAACCACTGCATGCCGTCGCTGCGCAGGAAGTAGCCCTCGGCGAACTGGTGGTAGGAGCCGGTGTCGAAGTTCGCGTCGGTGACCGGGTAGAACAGCACCTGCTGCACCAGGGGGACATCCCCCCGCTGCTTGGCCATCAGCGTCAGCGCGGCGGTCATGTTGCCGCCCACCGAGTCGCCGACGACGGCGATGCGCGTCGGGTCGAGGTCCTTGGTCGTGCCCTCCTGGACGACCCATCGGGCGACGGCGTAGTTCTGCTCGATGGCGACCGGGTAGCGGGCCTCGGGGGAGAGGTCGTACTCCGGGAAGACCACGGCAGCGTTCGCGCCGACGGCGAGTTCGCGCACCAGTCGGTCGTGGGTGTGGGCGTTGCCGAACACCCAGCCGGCGCCGTGGATGTAGATGATCACGGGGAGTGTGCCGGTGACCCCGGCCGGGCGGACGATACGGGCCCTGACCTGGCCGGTCGGGCCGCCGGGCACGGTGATCCACTCCTCGTCGACGGCGGGCTTCGCGATTTCCCCGGACTGCACCTCGTCGACGGCCTTGCGGCCCTCCGCCGGGGCGAGGTCGAAGAGGTACGGCGGGTTCGCGGTCGTCTCGACGAAGGCCTGGGCGGCGGGTTCGAGGACGGGGCGGGGTGCGGTGCTGTCGGTCATGGCGATCTCCTCGGATCGGGTGCCGCGGCGGGTTCCGGGCGGGTCTCGCCCGGTGGTGCGGCACGAGGATGAGAGTAGCGTGCGATTGAGTCGTGCACAACTAAAGCGTGCTCGATAGAATCGACTGGACCTGAACGATAAGGTGGTGATGGCCCTGAAGGGCGCCGTAGGCGGCGCAGAGGCCGTCGAAGCCGTAGAAGCAGGAGCGAGGAGTCGCACCATGAGCCCAGCCGCCGCGGAACCGGCCGAGGGATCGCTGCTCCTCGACGACCAGTTGTGCTTCGCGCTGTACGCGGCGTCCCGCGCGGTGACCGCCCGCTACCGGCCGCTGCTGGAAGAACTGGGGCTGACCTACCCGCAGTACCTCGTCATGCTCGTCCTCTGGGAGCAGGACTCGATCTCCGTACGGGACCTGGGCACCGCGCTCCAGCTGGAGTCCAGCACCCTCTCCCCGCTCCTGAAGCGGCTGGAGGCGAGCGGTCTGCTGCGCCGCGAACGCCGCCGGGACGACGAACGCTCGGTCGCCATCCGGCTCACCGACGCCGGGGAGCGGATGCGTGAGCAGGCCGCCGCCGTACCCCTCGCCATCGGTGACGCCATGGGCCTGACGCCCGATCAGGACGCCCTGGCCAAGCAGCTCCTCCGGCTGATCACCACCAACGTCGCCGCTGGCTGAACCGCCCGCCACCTGCGCTTTCCCGCTCGGCGAGGCGTCCTGTCGTCGCCGCTGTTCAGCTTAGTTTGCAGGCCCAACGGCATCTCCTGGACCGGGTCCCCGGTATACGGTCCGAAGCGATTTCCCGAAAAGAAATGGCTTACGTCAATGGAGATTCAAGCCGCACAACCAGGTCCACTTCCGGGCAGCGGAGCGCGATCGACGGAGTCGGCACCGTCACCCCCGCCGTAGCCGCGCACAGAACGCCACGCGCAGTTCACGCCCGGTCAACCCGCCCCCGTACGACGTTGAAGAGGTGCCATGCCGACCCTGGTCTCCGAAGTCTCGCCGCCGGCCCCGCAGCCGGACAGTCCGTCCCGGAACGTCACCGCCACCATCGTCCTGGCCTGCGTGGGAGTCTTCGTCTCCTACCTGCCGGTCGTCGGTGTGTCGGTCGCGCTCCCGGTGATCCAGCAGGCGCTCGACGCGTCCACCACCGGGCTCCAGTGGATCACCGACGCCTTCATCCTGCCGACCGCCGCACTGCTCCTGACCTGCGGTGTCATCGGTGACCTCTACGGCCGTAAAAAGATGTATCTGATCGGCCTGACGCTGTCCTGTCTCGGCTGTCTCGTCGCCCTCACCGCGCATGGCGTCGTGCAGGTCTGCGTCGGCCAGGCGCTCACCGGCGTCGGCACCGCCGCCCTGCTGCCCGCGACCCTCGGTCTGATCAGCCACGTCTGCCCCGACCACCGCAAGCGGGGCGCCGCGATCGCCCTGTGGACGGCCGCCCTCGGCCTCGGCCTGACCCTCGGCCCCCTCTTCAACGGCCTGATCGTGGAGCACGCGAGCTGGCGCTGGATCTTCCTGCCCACCCTGGCCATCGGCGCCGTCACGGTCCTCGTCGGCGCCTTCACCTTGGTCGACTCCCGCTCGGACCGCGAACGCCACCTCGACATACCCGGCCAACTCCTCGCCGTGGTCGCCATCACGGCCATCGTCTACGGCGTCATCGAGGGCGGCGGCGCCCCGGGCTGGGGTTCGGCCGAGGTCGTCACCGCGTTCGTCGTGGCGGCGCTCGCCCTGCCGGCCTTCGTCCTGGTCGAACTGCGGTCGCGCTGCCCGATGCTGGACATGCGGCTGTTCAAGTCCCCGGCGTTCTCCGGGGCCGCGTTCGTCATGGCGCTCACCCTGTTCGCACAGGTCGGCCTGGTGTTCTCGCTCAGCGAGTACTTCGGTCTCGTCCACCACGCCTCGACCTGGGACATCGGGGTGCGCCTGATCGCGCTCAACGGCTTCACCGTCCTCCTCGGCCCGGTGGTCGGCCGGCTGATGCACCGGTTCTCGCCCGGCCTCGTGCTGGTGACCGGCCTGCTCGTCGGCGGCATCGGCGCGCTCCTGGTCAGCCTCTTCGACGCCACCACAGGCACCGGCGAAGCGGCCCTGGTCATCGCGGTGCTGGGCATCGGCATCGCGCTGGCGATGGCCCCGATCACCACGATCGCCATGAACAGTCTGCCGCGCCGCCTGGGCAGCACCGCCGGTGCCGCCAACAGCGCCCTCCGGCAGATCGGCAGCGCGCTGGGCCCCGCCATCTTCGGCGTCGTCCTCACCCACCGCACCCTCGGCACCCTGCCGGGACACGTCGCCGCGTCCGGCCTGAACCCGGCCGACCAGGGCCAGGTCATCGGCATGGTCAACGGCGCCGGCATCCAGGCGGGCGCCTTCCTCCACCTGAACACCGGCGAGGCGACGGGCCAGGCCCTGGCCGCCTACGGAGCGAGCTTCACGGACGCGCTGCACACCTGCGCCCTCGTCGGCGGCATCGGCATGCTGGTGGCCGCGGTCGTCGCCCTCCTCACGATCGGCATTCGCGCCCGCGCGCCGCACGGCGAGACAGAGGCCGCGGCGGCGACGCATCCGGCCGCCGGGGCGACGGCAGTTGGTGAGGGCGGCTGAGCAACTGCTGTCATATGAGGGGTGGTTGTCCTTCAGCCGCATGGCGCTGCGGGACAACCACCCTTTGTCGTACGCCCTGTTGGCCGATATCCGCGCCGACGCAGCCGACCCGGCACGGCCTCCCGTCAGCCGACGGCGCTGTCGTTCTCCAGCGCGGGGGCGAGGAGATGGCAGAGGGAGTCGGCCAGCAGGTGCAGGGGATCGGCGGTCTCCAGCGGCCACTCGACGGCGATCCAGGCGGCGAAGAACGACTCGGTCTGCAATACGGCCATCAGCGCTCGCTGACGAGCCTCCGCCGGGTCGACGCCCCGCCAGCGCTGCGGGGGGTCGACCAGCATCGCGACATAGCGCTCGTGGGCCTCGACGTACTGCACCCGGCCCTCACCGAGGCTGCGGAGCGCCGCCGGGGCCGCCGAGTTGGCGACGCGGCGGTCGGGCGCCATCTCACGCCAGCGGGCCGCGGCCTCGTCCAGCCAGGTGCGGATGGCGGCCCGGGTCCAGCGCGGCAGCGCGGCCAGGTCGGCGTACGCCTCGCCCATCACGCCGTACACGCGGTCCACCAGCGCGTCGACGATCTCGGCCTTGCCGGGGAAATGGGCGTAGACCGTGGCCCGAGTCACCCCCGCCGCCTGGGCGATGTCCTCCATCCGTGCGTCGAGGAACGGCTTCTCGGTGAAGACCGTGACGGCCGCGTCGAGCAGTCGGCGATGCGTGAGGATCTTCTGTTCCTCGCGCATGTTCCTGCGGGGCGCCGGCTCCATCCGCCCAGTGTCTTGCATGGGTCGACAGTACTTCGCGCGCGGCGTGCCTTCGAAACCCTGTGACGGCGCACCGGAATCCGGCCCTCGGCAACTCCATGGGATTCGGCGGCCGGAACACCGAGCCGGCGGTGAGCCCCGTATGACCTCTCGGCTCAGCTCGACGCGGGCCAGTCGGCGTACCGGATGCGGCGCAGGTCGCGGACCTCGCCGACGGTGCACCACTCGTCCTTGCCCAGACGTGCCAGCGGGCGCAGCCGGGTGACCTCGGGATGGCCGTCGTCCAGGACGCTCTCGTCGATCGCGATGTGCACCACCCGTCCGAAGACCACGGTGGAGTCGCCCAGCCGGAGCGTGCTGTGCAGCTCGCACTCCAGCGCCACGGGGGAGCGGGCGACGCGCGGTGCCTTCACCCGGGTACTGGCCTCGCGCTCCACTCCCACGGCGTCGAACTCGCTCACGCCGTGCGGGAAGTCGGTGGCGGTCCTGTTCACCTCCTCGATGAGCGGCTCCGGGGCGAGGTTGACCACGAACTGCCCGGTGGCCTCGACATTGCGCAGCGAGTCCTTACGGCCGACCGAGGTGAACTGCACGATGGGCGGCGCGACCGACGAGACCGTGAAGAAGGAGTGCGGGGCGAGATTGTCGACGCCGTCGGCGGAGACGGTCGACACCCAGGCGATGGGGCGCGGGACGACGGTCGAGTTGAGCAGACGGTAGACCGCGACCGGTTCCAGCTGGGCCGGGTTGAATTCAGTGCGCATACCAGCGATATATCAGACGCCCGCCAGGGGTCAGCAGACCAGGGACCGGCTCAGCGGGCCCGAGCGCAGATGGCGGCCCCGGCGTTCGCCGTCCGTCAGCCGGCCGGCCTCCACGACGGGACGGCCGCCCACCACGACGGTCTCCGGCCAGCCGGTGACCGGTATGCCCTCGTACGGCGTGTAGTCCGTGGCCATGTGCAGGCCGGTGCTGCGGACGGTCCGGGTGGCCGTCGGGTCCCAGATCACCAGGTCCGCGTCCGAGCCGGGCGCGATGACTCCCTTGCGGGGGTAAAGGCCGTTGAGCCGGGCCGGGTTGGCGCACATCAACTCGACGAAGCGGCCCACCGGCAGACCGCCCTTGACCACCAGCTCGCTGAAGATCACCGGCATACGGGTCTCCACCCCCGGCAGACCGTTGGGCATCGCCCGGACGTCGTGGCGCACCGACTCCTTCTGGGCCGTGTCGTAGCAGCAGTGGTCGCTGCCGATCGTCGCCACCTGGCCCATGAGCAGCCGGGAGCGCAGTCCGGCGACCGTGCCGGCGTCCCGCAACGGCGGGCAGCACACGAAGCGTTCGGGATGCGGGCCCGTGTACGCCGAGTCGTCCAGCACCAGGTGATGGGCCACCGTCTCCGTGAACGCCCGCACTCCCCGCCCACGGGCGCGGGCCACCAGGTCGACCGCCTCGGGTGTCGACTGGTGGACGAAGTACACCGGGGCCGACACCGACTCCGCGATGGCGAGGATCTCGGCGACCGACGCGTTCTCGGCCAACTCCGGCCGCGTACCCGCGTGATGGGACGCGCCGATCGACCCGGCCGCCTCGCCGCGCTCCTGCGTGTCCGCGATGATGTGGTCGGCCTCGCAGTGGATGACCACCATCCCGCCCAGGTCCCGCAGCGTCGTCATCACATTGAGGATGGTCTTCTCGTCGGCCATGGTCTCGCCGCGATAGGTGGTGAACATCTTCACCGTGACGATGCCGTCGGAGGCCAGCGACCGCAGCTGTTCCGGCACGGTGTCGTCCCACTCGACCACGCACCCGTGCAGCGCGCTGTCGCACAACCCCTGTGCCGCTTTGGCGCGTTGGGCCGCGGCGACGTCGGCCGGGTTCTCGCCGGGGCGCGGGATGGCGAAGTCCACGATCGTCGTCGTACCGCCGAAGACCGCCGCCGTGGTGGCCTGGCGGTAGTCGTCGAGGGAGGTGAAGTCCCCCGAGGTGAAGCCGACATGGCAGTGCGGGTCCACGCCGCCGGGCAGCACGAGGCGTCCGGAGGCGTCCAACTCGGCGGTGGCGGCGGCCTGTACGGTGCGGTACGCGCCGGGCTCCACCACCCCGAGCACCTTGCCGCCGCCCACCAGGACGTCCGCGGCGCCCTGCCAGTCGGCATTGACCACGGTGCCGCCCCGGACGACGAGGTCGACGGGTTCGGTCGATGAGGGGTGGGACATGACGGACCTCCAGCGAGTAGGTGTCAGAGCGAGGCGAGGTAGGCGTGCCAGCCGCCGTGGGCGGTGATGTCGACGACCCCGGGTGCCGTCAGCGCGGAGGCGCGCATGCGCATCGAGAAGGAACCCGAGCCGTCCGCCAGGGCGATCACGCCCAGTTCGAGTTCCGCGGGCTCCTCGGGCAGCAGTCGCTCGCGCAGCACCTCGTAACCGACCTCGTACACCTCGCCGTTGATCGCGGCGCCGCCCTCCGCGACCGGGTGCAGGCCGGGGAACTCGTCGCGCACGGAGAAGAAGCGGTACGTGGCTGCCGTGCGGGCGGGACCGAGCAGGCGGGCCTCGCTCAGCGCGTGGTTGAGGGTGCCTCCGGACATCGCCTGGCCGTTGACGAACATTCTCAGGGTCATGGGGGAGTGCCTTTCAGGGCGATACGGGAGTGGTGGCGTCGTCGTGCAGCAGACGGCCGGGGCCGAGGTCGTCCACCGGGTCGGCCGGAGCCTCCCCGGCGATCTGGCGGGCCAGCGTGTCGCCCCACACCGGGGCGAGGGTGAACGCGTAGGTGCCGCCCGCGACGAAGAACCCGGGGTGGCCCGGGACTTCACCGATCACCGGCATCTCGTCCGGAGTCGCGGCCAGCGGCCCGGCCCACATCCGCAGCAGCCGCAGATCGCCGAGGAACGGCAGGACGCGCCCGGCCTGGGCGAGGTTGCCGGCCATGCTGGGCACGCTGACGGTACTGCGGCCCGCCATGTCCAGCTCGGCGGCCGGCCAGCCGCCGCCGATCAGCAGGTTGCCCGCGCTGACCTGCTTGACCGACATGCCCTCGCCGATGTGCTGGACCAGGTGGTGCATGACCGGCGGAACCCGCACGGTCACGTGCATCTGGATCGCGACGGGTGACATCTGTATGTGGATTCCGGCCAGTGCGGAGGTCTCGGTGATCCACGGCCCGGCCGTGTTGACGACCACCGGCGCCGTCCAACTCCGGTCGCCCGAGAGCACCTTGTAGTGGTCGCCGACCCGCCGGATGCCGGTCACCGGGGTGAAGGCGTGCAGTTCGACACCGAGGCGGCGGGCCGCGGCCAGATAGGCGGGGGTGATCAGGAGCGGGTTGGCGTAGCCGTCCAGCGGGCACCAACTCGCGGCGCGTACCCGGTCGGAGAGCAACGGCAACTGCTTGCGGGCCTCGTCGCCGGTGAGCACCTCGGTGGGAATGCCCGCCCGTCGCTCCCACTCGTGCTTCTCCCTCAACTCCTCTTCCTGCGCGGCGGTTTCGGCGACCATGAAGCCACCGCCGCGCCGCAATTCCACGTCCGCGCCGAGCCGTTCCTCGATCTGCGACCAGTGGTCGGACGCCCGGCGTTGCAGAGGCAGCAGGCGGGCGCTGTCGACCGGCACGTCCTGGCCCGGGCGGCGGGTGTGGATGGCCTGGATGTGGAGGTTGCCCGCGGTGGTGCCGGACCCTTCCCGGTTGGGCGCGCCGCGCTCCAACACCACGACCCGGTAACCGCGTTCGGCGAGATGGAAGGCGGCACTCGCGCCGAGGATGCCGGCGCCGATGACGACGACGTCCGGCCGGGTCACGGGGCCTCCTGCCCTTCGACCGTCGCGGCCATGGGCAGCGGCCGTATCGGCATCCGGGCCGCGAAGCACTCCGCCACGGCCTCGCCCCGTCCGGCCAACGCCGCGACGATGTGGCCGCATTCGCGTCCCTGGCAGGGACCCATGCCGGCGCGGGTGGCGGCTTTGGTGCCGTGCAGGTCGTTCCAGCCGGTCGCGGCGGCCTGCCGGATCTCGCCCGCGCTGACGCCCTCGCAGCGGCAGACCTGGGTGGCGTCGGGGAGGTCGGCCGTGGCCGGCAACGGGTAGAGGCGGTCGGCCAGTTCGGCGAAACGGTCCAGGGCACGGGCCCGGCGGCGCAGGCCGGCCACCCGCACGGGCGCGCGTTCGGGGGCCAGACGGCGCAGGATCGCATGGGCGGCCAACTGCCCTCGTACGCCCGCCGCGTGCACTCCCGCGATACCGGCACAGTCCCCGGCGACGTACAGGCCGTTCACCGAGGTCGCGCCGTCCGCGTCCACGACCGGGAGCTGCTCCGTGCCGGTCGGGTCCGCCTGTGTACGGCAGCCCAGCAGCCGGGGCAGTTCGGTGCTGGGGCGGAAGCCGAAGCCCACGCACAGCGCGTCGGTCTCCAACTGCCGTACGCCGCCGTCCTCTTGGCCGATGTCCACCGAGGTGACCTGGGTGTCGCCGTGCGCGGCCAGCACACGGGCGCCCTGTTCGACGCGGACGCCGTGCCGGGCGAGGGTGAGCAGATAGCGGGCCGCCTCCGCGAGCCGGGCGGGCTGCCGCAGCGCGCCGCCGACCGAGGAGATCCCGGGCCGGTACGGGTGGTTCAGCTCGACCAGCGCCTCGATCCGGGCGCCCACCTCCAACAGTGCGCAGGCGACCGGGAGGAGGAACGGTCCGGTCCCGGCGAGCACCACCCGTCGGCCCACGGGAACCCGGTCCATGGTGGCCAGGTGCAGGGCGAACCCGGGGGTGACCACGCCCGGCAGCGTCCAGCCAGGGAAGGGCAGGGAGCGTTCGTACGCGCCGGTGGCGGCAAGCGTGGCCCGGGCGTCGACACGACCGAGGGCGCCCGTGCGGACGTCGGAGGTGAAGAGGGTGCGGCCCCCGTCCTCGGCGCCCCAGACCAGGGTGCCGGTGCGGACGTCGACCCCGGCGGCCCGCACCTGGTTGATCAGTTCGGTGCCGCGCGGGCGGAAGTCGCCGAAGGCGGCGGTGAGTTGCTCGGCCCGGCGCTTGTAGTACTGGCCGCCCAGGGTGTCGGACTCGTCGAGCAGTACGACGCTCAGTCCGCCCCGGGCCAGGACCAGCGCCGCGTGCAGCCCGGCCGGTCCGCCGCCGACCACCGCGACGTCCGCCTCCGACTCCGCCATGACGTCAGCCATGCGCGGCCGTCGGCAGCGGCTCGGTGTGCGTGCGGATGTCCATGCCGTCGGTGACGTGCGCGGTACAACTCCGGGAGCCGGGGCGGCCGTTGATGGTCACCTCGCACTCCAGGCAGACGCCCATTCCGCAAAAGGGGCCGCGCAACTGGCCGTTGACCGGGTTGCGGCGCAGCGGCCAGATGCCGGCCGCGACCAGGACGGCGGTCACGGACTGACCCGCCCAGGCCCGGCCGGGGGCGCCGTCGATGGTCACGGTGACCGTCTGCGGTGGGGAGTTGGTGCTCATGACTGTGCTCACAGGGCTGAAGAGGGGTGGGGGGTTCACAGGATCCGGTCCAGGAACTGGCGGGTGCGTTCGTGTTCCGGCGCGGAGAAGAAGAGGTCCGGGGACTTGTCCTCAACCACCGTTCCGTCGGCGATGAACACCACCCGGTCGGCCGCCGCCCGGGCGAAGCCCATCTCGTGGCTCACGACGATCATGGTCATGCCCTCCTCGCGGAGCCGGACCATGACGTCGAGGACCTCGCCGACCATCTCCGGGTCGAGCGCCGAGGTGGGCTCGTCGAAGAGCAGCAGTTCCGGGCGCATCGCCAGCGCGCGGGCGATGGCCACCCGCTGCTGCTGGCCGCCGGAGAGCTGGGAGGGGTAGGAGCCGGTCTTGTCGGCGAGCCCCACCATCGCCAGCAACTCCCGCGCCGCGCCGCGCGCTTCGGACTTGGAGACACCGTTCACGTGCACCGGACCGGACGCCACGTTGTCCAGCGCGGTCATGTTCGGGAACAGGTTGAACTGCTGGAACACCATGCCGGTACGCCGCCGTTGGACGGCGATCCGCCGCTCCCGCAGGGCCAGTTGGCGTCCGCCCCGCTCGCCGTAGCCGATCCGCTCGCCGCAGATGCTGACGGTGCCCGAGTCGGGGGTCTCCAGGTGGTTGAGGGTGCGCAGGAAGGTGCTCTTGCCGCCGCCCGAAGGACCCAGGACGAGCACGACCTCGCCCTGCCGGACCGTCAGGTCGATGCCTTTGAGGACTTCAACCCCACCGTAGGACTTGCGTACTTGGCGCGCTTCAACGACCGTCTCGATGGTCATCGGATCTCCATTTCGAGTGCCGGTACGGCGGCGGCGGTCTTGACGCGACGGCCTTTGCTCGGCCCGGTCTGGTGGCCGCGGCCGACCCGGATCTCCAGCCACCGCTGGACCAGTCCCCACAGGGTGGTCATCGCCAGGTAGTACAGGGCCGCCGCGGTGAGGCCCTCCAGGACCCGGAAGTTGGTCTGGACGGCGAACTGGGTGCGGCGCAGCAGCTCTTCGACCGAGATCACCGAGACGAGCGTGGTCGTCTTGAGCAGCCCGTTGAAGCTGTTGCCGAGCGGCGGGACCATCACCCGCAGCGCCTGCGGCATGACCACCACCCGGAACACCTTCCAGGGCGGCATGCCCAGCGCGCGGGCGGCCTCGGACTGACCGCGCGGGACCGACAGGACCCCGGCGCGGACGATCTCCGAGAGGTACGCCGCCTCGTTGAGGACCAGTCCGGTCAGGGCCGCGCTGATCACGCCGAGGCGTATACCCACCTGGGGCAACCCCGTGTAGATGATGACCAGTTGGACCAGGAGAGGTGTGCCGCGCATCAGCCACACGTAGAAGCCCGTGACCAGCCGGACCGGCCTGAAGCGGGACGCTCTGCCGAGCGCCACGAGCACGGCGAGCGGAAGGGCGAGCGCCATGCTGACCGCGGTCAGCCAGATCGTCGTCCAGGCTCCCTGGATGAGCTGGGGATTGGTGAGGAAGTCGAAGAAGGCATCCCACGACCACATGGCTCTCGCCCTTCGCTGGTTGCTTGGCGCGGATCGGGTTACTTCGCGCTGATCGCGCCGGTGGTCACCTTGAGGTCGCCGGTGTAGGCCGTGACGCCGTACTTCTTGAACAACTTGGCCAAGTACCCATTGCTACGAAGGGTGTTGAGCGCCTCTGCGACCGCGTCGGCGGGCTTCTGCTTGCCGAAACCGAGGGCGAGCGGAGCGGGGTTCATGCCCTTGACCGCCGTCTCGAAGCGGCCGTCCTTCTGGTAGTAGCTGGTCACCGCCTCGACGATGGCCACGCCCTCGACCTGGCCCGCGGACAGCGCCTGGTAGGCGTCGGCGGTGGTGGTGAAGGTGCGGACGGTGACCTGCTTCTTGCCGGCCGCCTTCAGCTCCTTGTTCAGCGCGGTGAGGGTGTCGAACTCGTAGCCCGGGGCCTCCACGGCGATGGTCTTGCCGGACAGGTCGTCCTCGGAGGTGATCTTCTTCGGGTTGCCCTTGGCGACGGAGATCGAGACGCCCTGGACCTCGTACGGGACGAGCTTGACGGTCTTGGCGCGCTCCGGTGTGTAGAACATGCCGGTGTCGATCATGTCCCAGCGGCCGGACTGCACACCGGGGATCTGCGCGTCGAAGGGGATGTTGACGAACTTCGGGGTGAGACACAGGAGTTTGGCTATCTCGTCGCCGAGGTCCACCCGCATCCCGACGATCTTGTTGGAGGCGTCGAGGTACTGCATGGGCGGCAGGGTCGCGTTGGTCGAGATCGTCAGCGTGCCCGCCTTGACCAGGTCCGCCTTGCCCACCTTGGGCGTACAGCCGGTCGGGGCCGCGGCGGCGGACGACGAGGACGAGTCCTCGCTGCCACAGGCCGTCACGGTCAGGAGCAGGGCGGCGGCGGAGGAGGCCGCGATGAGAAGTCTGCGCACGATCGGTTCACCTTTTTCCGGTGCTGGTGGAACAGGGGTGCAGCCCGGCCTCGTCGAGCGCCGCCGACAGGGCGGTCAGCGCGGACGGGTCCTCCAGGGGGAGCAGCGGGGGGCGTACATGCCCTCCGGGCTGCCCGAGCAGCCGCATGGCGGCTTTGAGCTGCGAGGTGGGTGAGGCGAACCGTGAGCTGTAGTCGTCGTTGACGAGCAGGTTCACAAGCCGTTCGTAGCGTGCGGACCATTCCCGGGCGAGGGACAGGTCGCCTGCCCAGTAGGCCTCGTAGAAGGGGACGGCGAAGCGGGCGCCGAGGCCACCGCCGTCAATGTTGCCGGCGCCGCCGAACTCGGCCATGACGGCCATGCCCCGGCGGTGGATGAAGCGGCCGAAGACCTGGACCTTGCCGGAGAGGGCCGCGCAGGTGTCCGCGACCTTCAACTCGTCGCCGGAGCTGTCCTTGACGGCCACCACGGTGTCCAACTCGGCCAGCCTGGCGAGGGTTTCGACGGTGATGTCGACGGCGGTGCCGCGCGGCCAGTTGTAGACCATGAGCGGCAGGTCGACCGCCCCGGCGAGAGTGGCGTAGAAGGCGTGGATCTCGTCCTGGCTCGGATGGACGTAGGGCGGCGGGGTGGTGAGGATGCCGTCCGCTCCGATCGAGCGGGCGTGCTCGCCGTAGCGTGCGGACTCGGCCGCGGTGTACGCGCCGCAGCCGATCACCACCGGTATCTGTCCGGAGAGTTCGGCGACCGCGATCTCGGCCACCCGGCGGCGCTCCTCGGGGGTCTGGGAGAACCACTCGCCGGTGGTGCCGTTCACCAGGACTCCGTGCACGCCGTGCTCCGCGTACAGCGCGAGCAGTGAGCGCCAGGCGTCCTCGTCGAGGGAGCCGTCGGCGGCGAAGGGGGTGGGTGCGGCCGGCCAGTAACCGCGCCAGGGGGCGGCGACCGAGGTGTTCATGGTGAGCTCCGATCGAGTGTCCGTCCCGTCAGGACGTCCCGTCGGGACAACGCCTTGTGGGACCACTCTGTGGGATCGATTGCACAGCACCGTGGCACCGCCCAGAGGCGCCGGTCAACCTCGTTCTGGCCGGAAACTGCTGGCGAAACGTATTGTTTACGCCACCGACTCGACCGCGTCTGACATGATGGCGATCACGGCTCGGCGCGTGAGAAGAGCCGCATGGGATCGATTTCATGATCGGGGGTGGGCCGGTGGCCGTCACCTTGGACCAGGTGGCCGAGGCGGCAGGGGTCTCCAAGAGCACGGCCTCGCGGGTGCTCAGCGGTTCCAGTCGGGTCAGTGCGCAGACGAAGCGCGCGGTGCAGTCCGCGGCGGAACGCCTCGGCTACCGCCCCAACCGGATCGCCAGCGGACTGCGCACCAGGCGCAGCAACCTCGTCGGGCTGGTGATAACCAACCTGGTGAACGCCTCGTTCCACCGCATCACCGAGGTGCTCCAGCAGCGGCTGGACGAACGCGGTTACCAGGTGCTGCTGTGCGTCACGGACTCGGACCCGGCGCGCGAACGCCGTTACCTGGACATGCTGTTGGACCACCGCGTCGACGGCCTGATCATCGTGGGTACGGGTGACAACACCGCGACGGTCCGGGAGGTGAGCGCGGCCGGCATCCCCGTGGTCAACCTGATGCGTACGCCCGAGAGCGCGCCCGGTGACTCGGTGATGGCCAGCGACCGGGACGGCGCCGAACTAGCCGTCCGACATCTCCTTGACCTCGGGCACCGGAACATCGCCTTCATCGGCGGCCCGCCCCACGTCGACTCCGGACGCGACCGCTACGCGGGATTCACCGTGGCCCTGACCACCGCGGGACTCGAACCCGACCCCGCCCTGTGCGCGCGCGGCCCGTACACCGTGCCGTTCGGCGCGGAGGCGGTCATGCGGCTGATGGCCGCGGACAACCCGCCCACCGCGCTGTACAGCGCCAACCACGAAGCGACGTTCGGGGTGCTCGGAGGACTGGTGCAGCTCGGGGTCCGGGTGCCGGAGCAGCTCTCGCTCGTGTGCCACGAGGAGGCGCCCTGGTTCCCGTACTGGCACCCGCCGATCACCGTCGTCGACAACGGCGCCCGCGACCTCGGCGAACTCGCCGCCGAGCAACTGCTGCGCCGCATCGACAGCCGCCCCGACCACGACGACCCCGTCCCGGAGAACACCGGCCGACTCATCCGCGTCGGCTCCCGGCTGGTGGTACGCGACTCGACGGCGGCCCCGGGACGGCCGGGCTGAGGGCGTCTCTGTTTACCTCCGCTGTACGCCATGTGACGTGCGAACTCCGTACCGTTGGCGGCCTGCAATGCTCTGGATTCAGTGAGCGTTTCAGTGTTTCCTCTCCGGGCCGAGAATGGTTTCGGCGATGACGGTCATGCGTTGGGGCTGATGCGGGATTCGCGCAAGACCTGCCAGGACTTCAGTCGCGCCATGCCGCGTTCGACGGGAGCTCGGGCCTGGGCGAGGACGCGGTTCACGCTGCGCCGGGTGGGGTGAGTTCTCTGCCGGGCGGACGCCTCAGGCCAGTGGTGACGTGCAGGCCGGCACCGGTGCAGGCGTGGTCGTCGACGCGCGCCGAAAGTCGGTGGAGGGCTTGTGGCCTGCTCTGTTACGGTCCTGGGGCCGGCCGCGGGACTCCGGTGCGACTTCCGGAACCTGCCTATGAAGCAATGATTCGCAGCTCGTGCCCCCATTCCCCGGCCGGCGTCCACACCTACGGGGGACGACGGGGGATGAGTCGGATGGATTCGTACGGGGACCTCATCGCGGCCGACGACGTCCTGCTCTTCGTCAACGCGGCGATCACCTCCACCGGCCAGCGCGAATTCCACAGCGACGCGGCCGAGCAGCGACTGTCGTTGGACTTCCTCCACGCGTACATGCTGGGGAACTACCGTGACCTGTACGCCGGGGTTCTCGCGCTCGACATCAACGACCACAACGCGGTCCTCGTCATCCGCCGCCTGCTGGAGACCGCCGGTGAGGCCACCGCCGACCAGCGTCGCAGCGAGGGCCGGCTGATCGCGGGCCGGCTGGCGACACTGCCACCGCAGCGCGTGTACAGGCTGTTCGACGCCCTGCGCCGGGCCCGGGTGAACAACCGTCGCAGCCGCGCGATCATGCGTGACTGGCTGTCCGCCCGCCCGGACGCGGCGTTCGACGCCGTGAAGTACCGCGGCGGCCTCAAGCGAGCCCTCCGCCACGCCCATCTCGCGCCCGCCACCGAGGAGTTGGGGGCGTTCGTGTTCGCGCCGCTGACCCGCAAGCACTACGAGACACCCCTCCTGGAGACATGGCGGCGCGCGCACTACGAGCAGGCCGCACTGTACGAGCTGCCCTACACGGCCGCCGAGGGCTTCGCCGCCAAGCACGGCATCCCCCGGAAGGTGTTCCTGGAGCGCATAGCCCCGAGGATGACCCGCCTGGAGACCCTGCGGCTGCGGGACTCCGCGCACAGGGCCGGCGCCACCGGGATACCGGCGGACCTGGCCAGGATGCCGCTGACCCGGTTGGCGACCTATGTGCTGTCGCTGCCGGTCGAGGACCGTCTGCGCCGCCGCGCCGAGCTGACCCACGCCCTGGAATCGGCCGCAGGCCGGGTCGCCGGACCGCACCGGGGGAGCTGGGGCAAGGTCACCGCCGTACTGGACGACAGTTTCTCCACCTTCGGCTCGGTCCACAAGCGGCGCCGGCCACTGGCCGTCGCCCTGGCCTGCCACCATCTCCTCGCGGCCCTCGCCGGCGACTACACCGGGCTGTGGACGTCCGGGCGGACCGACCCGCTGCTGGCCCGTCCGTACGGCCCGACGCCGTTGGGCCGCCGGATCCTGGACGCGCTGGACACCGCGCCGTCCAGACTGGTGATCGTCTCCGACGGCTGGGACAACGCGCCTCCCGGCCTGGCCGGTGAGGTGCTGCGCGTCTTCAGAACCCGGCTCGACCCCGAGCGCCGCACCAGCGTCGTGCACCTCAACCCGGTCTACGACGCCGCCGACTTCGACGTCCGCCGACTGTCCCCGACGGTGCCCACCGCCGGTGTCCGAGACGCCGAGGACCTTCCCGCGCTGGTGGAACTCGCCCAGTTCGCGGAGGGCCGGACCGGACTGGCCGAACTCATCACCTACATGGACACCCGGGCGACCCGCATGCTCGACGCCACCCACCAGGAGCGGGCGCGATGACCACACTCGACCTGACCGGCCTGACCACCCGCCCCTCCCAGATCTGGGGCGGCGTCCGCCTCGTACCGCTCGTACGCGACGAGCCCGTCGTCGACCTCCGCCTGAACCCACGGCTCTACGACGACACGGTCGGCCTCGTCGAGGTCGGCCCGCGACAGGCCTACATCTCCTACGTCCCGCACGGCTTCGTCGCCACCTGGACCGGCGACGGCACACCGGCAGCCGCCTACGGCACCCAGCTCTCCGCGGACGCCGCCCCGGTGCCGACCGCCACGATGGGCCTGCGCATCCACCGCAGAATGGCCCGCCGCCAGGCCAAGGACCGGCTGCGCTTCCTCCCCATGCACCTCGCGCTGGAGGGCTACCTGGCACTGCACTTCGGCGGCCCCTCGATCGCCTGGGAGGAATGGTCGCAGCGCGCGATCCGCCAAGGACTCTCCCCACGCGTCGAGGAGGCCTACGCGGGCGCCGAAGTACGCGGCCTCGCCGAGGCGTTGCGCGTCTTCGAGATCCACCCCGGCCAGTGCGGCGTGATGGTCTACGTCTCGGACGCGTTGGCGGCCGCGTTCGTGGTCCCGCATCCCGACGACTACCGGGCGCTGCACTCGTCGCTTCTCCAGGATCTGTACGGCGAACTGATCCACCACTACGCCCTGTTGATGCCGCCGGTACAGGACTTCCGGGCCCGTGTCCCCGACGCGGAGATCCGCTCCCTGGCCCAGCTGCGCACGGCGGCCGCCGAACAGGAGCGCGCCTGGGCGCAGTTCCACGACACCACCATGGCGACCGAACTGCTGGAGCAGGAGCACACCTGGCAGTCGGTCCACCGGATGGGGCGTTTCACCCTCTCCCGCTTCCTGCCGCAGTTCCGCCCCAAGCAGGGCAACCACATCGGCGAGGCCATCACCGACGACAGGGGCCGGATCACCTACCTCAAGACATTTCGCCTGTCGGAAAGCCAGGTCCGCCGCGGACACCTCCTCAGCAGGCTCGCCGCCAACGACTGGCACCTGGCGGACACCGCGGCCGAACTCGGCCTCAGCGACGATCAGTTGGGGCTACGGCTGGACTCCGCCGGCTTCGGCTTCCTGCTCCGCCAGGACATCCTGGACGGATACCGGAAGCAGCGACGAACCTGAGACCACCGAGGACGAACTCGGAACAACTTCCGGTCAGGCGGCCCGAGATCATCGCCGGACGTGACCAGGTCGGACCGTAAGGAACAAGCTCGGAGGCGGCATCACGACCGGGCAGCCAGTCCGTCCAGGGTGAGGTCGAGCAGGCGTTCGGCCTGCTTTCGTTGTTCGGGCTGTGCTGAGGTGAGGGCGATGCCTGCGAGGGCGGCGCCCATGTCGGACGGGCTGATGTCGGTGCGGATCGTTCCGGCGGCTGCGCATGCGTCCATCAGGGCGGTAATGGCAGCCTGGATCATCTCCCGGCTGTGGCCGTAGGGGTTCTCTCCCGTAGCGGCGATGGCGCGCAGGGCGTCGGCCATGCCGAGTTTGGCAGTGACGTAGTCCAGGAAGAGGCGTGTCCAAGCACGTAGGGCTTCGTGTGGCGGCTTCGTCGCCAGAAGGTCGGGGACCGCGTCGCACAGCTGGGCCACCTCGTTGCGGTAGACCGCCTCGATCAGAGCTTCGCGGGTGGGGAAGTTGCGATACAGGGTCGCGCTGCCCACGCCCGCCGCCTTGGCGATGCGCTCCAGATGCGCGTCCAGTCCCTCCTCGGTGAACACGCTCACCGCAGCCGTGAGGATCTTGTCCCGGTTGCGTCGCGCGTCGGCACGCAACGGGCGTTGTGCGTCTTTGGCCATCGGCGGCTGCCGTCTCCTCTCCGGTCTTCCGCAGTTGCTAATCGGAGGCGCCCCCACTTAGTCTCCGATAAGTGGGGGAGACCCCAGTTCCACTGTAGGTCATGGCCTGAACTGTGCGCATTCACCCTGTAAGGATTGGTGATCATGTCGGGAATCGAAGGCAAGGTAGTAGCGATCACAGGTGCCAGCAGCGGCATCGGAGCGGCAACGGCGACGTACCTCGCCGAGAAGGGGGCCCGGCTCGTACTGGGAGCCCGACGGGAAGACCGGCTGAACGCGGTGGTGGACCAGATCACCGCGCGGGGCGGCTCAGCCGTCGGGGCCGTCATCGACGTGACGCGCCGGGAGGACTTGAAGCTCCTCACGGACACGGCAGTCGACCGGTTCGGCCGACTCGACGTCCTGGTTTCCAACGCCGGCACGATGGCGGTGTCACCGTTCGACGAGCTGCGCCAGGACGACTGGGACGCGATGGTCGCGACGCACATCACCGGCCTGCTGAACGGGATCGGAGCGGCACTGCCCGTCTTCCGGCGGCAGCGTTCCGGCCAGTTCGTCAACGTCGCCTCGACCGCGGCCTACATAGTGAAATCACCGCAAGGCGTCTACGCGGCCACCAAGACGGCGGTCAAAGTACTGACCGAGGGGCTGCGGCAGGAGTCCGGTCCCCACCTGCGTGTCACTCTCGTCTCACCCGGGTTCACCAACACCGAGGGAGTTGGCAAGGGAGCGAGCCCCGAGGCAGCGGCGGCGCTGGTCCGACAGCGCGACGAGATCGCCATCCCGCCCTCCGCCATCGCGTCCGCGATCGGTTTCGCGATCGAGCAGCCCATCGGTGTCGACATCAGCGAGGTCGTCGTCCGGCCCACCGTGCAAGCCTGACGTGACGACCGGCAGGGACAACCGCGTTCGATGGGGCGGGATTGGACACAGGCACTGAGCTTGCCGTTTAACGTTCCGTTGGGTGAGTTGCCCGTCGTCGTCAGCCGCCTCCTCGGCGTCAGTCAGAGCACCGCGGACACGTGGCGACTCATCGCCGCAGGAGAGCACGCCTCCTACGCCGTACACCTGGTCCGTCGCTGAGCACCCCGCCCCACCAGCCGCGCCGCGGACGCACATCCAACGAATACGACACAGAGAGCGTCCTCCGGGTTCTCGTGCCCAGAGCCACCCACTCCACCAGGTTCGGTCCGGGGCTGTGGGCGACGCTTCCGGGCGCCGCCGCGAGTGACGAAGTGAAGCTCCTGCCAGGCGGGATGTCGACCAGGACCAACCTGCTCGCTCGGAGCTTCGTCCACCCACCGGAGATCGATCCGCCGAGTCTGGTCCTTCGATTCCAGTCCGGGTGGGCCCTTGTGGTCCCAGTGGTCCAAAGGCCCGGCACACGGGCGTGGGCAGCGGGCTTCTCCACATTCTGAGGAGAGGACCCGTGATTCGTTCCATGTCGGCGGGAGAACAAATCGCGTGATCAGGCTCATGTTCGTCGGGATCTCCGCGGATAGAGTCACGGCTCGGTGCGGCCCCGGCGGGGCCCGGGTGAGTGGTGCCAGGAGCTGCCGGACGGTCGCGGACCGTCGAGGCGAGGAGATCGCGTGAGGATCGATGCGGGTCACGGCACGCTGTTCGACCATCCGAAGGAGTCGCGCGAGCGGGTCATCAAGGCGGTGCGCCACCGCGGTGTGGTTGTTCCGGAGCGGGGGTCGAGCTTCTTCATCCACCTCAGCGAGCTGTGCCCGGTCGCGTGTGAGCACTGCATGTACGCGTCGGACCTGACGCGGAAGGCGACGGCGAAGGACTCGCTGTCGCGGCCGGGGCTGGATGCGGCCACTGCTGGCGGACTCCTGCAAGATCTCCCGGCATGCTGCCGCCGTGCTGTGCTCGTCCGACCGGGCCACCCACACCCTGACCGGCGAGGGGATCGACGTGCTGGGTTTCCGGTTGCACGAGGCGCTGGACGGTGACGTCGTGACACCCGACCTCGGCGAACTCGACGCCGGGGACCTGTTCAGCGGCGTGTCCCTCTTCCTGCGGAACGCTTCTGCATGAGCACACAGGCACCACGCGTCGAGCGACGCGTCCTTCCCGAACGCGGCACCGTCGCGCTCGTCTACGCGGCGGGGGTGTCGGCCGGGATGGCTCTGGGCCGGTTCATTTCCCTCAGCTCCGGCGTACGCGGCGACTTCGGGCTCTCGCTCGCCGCGTTCGGGTGGCTGGTCTCGGGCATCACCGTGGTCGGGGCGGCGCTCGCCCTTCCCGCCGGGCTGTGGATCGCGCGCGGCGATCTCGGCCGGGTGCTCAGCGCCGGGCTCGCCGTGATGCTGCTGGGCGGGATCCTGGAGGTCGTCTCCCCGTCGGTCCTCCTGCTGTACACCGCGCGCATGCTGGAGGGCTGCGGCTACCTGCTCGTGGTGATCACCGGGCCGCTGGTGCTGTCCGCCCGGTGCAGACCGGCTACGGAGCGTGGCGCGCTCGCTCTGTGGAGCACGTTCATTCCCGTCGGCATGGCGCTCGCCTCGGCTGCCGGAACTCTGGCCGGTGTACTGGGCTGGCGGCTGACCGCCGTGCTGACCGTGGTGCCCGCCGTGGTGCCGCTGGTGGGTGCTCGCACCTGGCTGACCGGGACCGGCACCAACGACGCACGTCAGCACCGTGGGACCGCGGGTGGGCTGCGCCCGGTGCTGTGGCTGTCGGTGTCCTTCAGCCTCATCGCGCTGCTGGGGGTCACCGTGATCGCGCTGCTGCCCGACCTCGCCGACCACCGGGGCGTCCCGGCGGCTCTGGGCAGCGCGAGCACGGCCGTGGTGTCCCTGGCCAGTGTTCCCGGCGGGCTGGCCGCCGGCCTGCTCATGCACCGAGGGCTCACCCCGCGCCGGCTCGCCGTGGCCGCGCTCGCGATGCCGTGCGCCGCCGTCGTGATCTATCAGGTCAGCCCCTGGGCGGCGGTCGCTGCCGGGGCGGCGGTGTTGATGGGCGCCAACGGACTCGTCCTCGCCGCCCTCTACGCGAGCATGCCGACGCTTGCCCGATCCCCCTACGCGCTGCGCCGCGGCTACGGCCTGCTCAACCAGGCGGGCTGTCTGGGCAGCCTCTTCGGCCCACCCGTCTTCGGGTTCACCGTCACGCATACCGGCTGGGCCGCCGCCACCGTCCTGGTGACACTGATCAGCCTGACCGGTCTGGCCCTGTTCTGGACCGCCACCCGGACCGCGGCTGCGGCGGGCTGATGCCGGGTCAGCCCGGCTGCACGGGAGCCGTGGGCACACTGAAACCGGACTGGTAGGCGAACACGATGAGCTGGGCACGATCGCGCACGCCGAGCTTCTGCCGCACGTGGTACAGGTGCGAGCGGACCGTGGTCACCTCAAGCGTCAGCTTCTGGGAGATCTCGTCGTCGGACATCCCCGCCGCCACCAGCAGCAGTGCTTGACGCTCCCGCGGGGTCAGCGCGTTCAGCTTCTCCTGGCTGGCGGCCACGGGTTTGGCATGGCGCCAGAACAGCCAATCGATCAGACGCCGGGTCACCGCACCGGTGGCGGCGGCGTCACCCGCGGCCAGGGCGCGTACCGCGCGGATCACCTCGGCCGGCGGCGTCTGCTTCACCAGATACCCATACGCCCCCGCCCCCAGGGCCTTCATGACCGAGACGTCGTCGGTACGGGTGCTGAACATGAGGACCTCCGGCACGGGCTTGCCACCGGAACTCTTGGTCACCCGGGTCACGACGTCCAGCCCCGACAGCCCCGCCAGACGGAAATCGGTGATCAGTACGTCGGGCGACAGCCGCCGCACCAGTGAGAGTGCCTCTGTCCCGTCGCCCGTGGTGCCGACGACTTCGATGCCCGGATCGCTGCTGAGCGTCGCCGCCAGCCCGTCCCGTACCACCGGGAGCTCATCGCAGATCAGCACACGTATCGTCACGATCCAACACTACCGTTACGTGAGAGTTGAGGGCGGTTCGTCACGTGAGGGTTACGTCACGATGACGGTGGGCGCCTGTCTGCCTGGAGAGGGCCGCGGGCTCCGGGCGGCCGATCCGAATGCCGGCATCGGAGTGCGCCGCCGTGCCGGCGGGGATGGCGTCGAGGGGTTCGTCGACGCGGCGGCCGAGTGCGACCGGTTTGACTGAACCGGCGAACCTTGATCCCCGACGACCGCTGAACGGGCTACTCGGAACCCATCTTTGAACCTGGATCAATCGGCACGCATCGGCCGGACGCTACGTGCCGACTGTCCGGTCGACAAGTCCCCATCCCGCGACGGGACTTGCATCGGCGTGGGCGCGTCGTGGCCGGCGTCATGGCCCTTCCTCGACGTAGTGGTCCGCTGTCGCAGCGGTGCGGGTTGCCCTGTCGGCGGAGACCCGCCGACAGGGCAACCGTCCATCCAGTCAGTGACCGACCTTCCAGGCAGTGACCGACTTTCATGTGACGCACGCCACAAATTCGTGTCGGAACTCGGAACCCGTCCCGTCCGACTCCTGAAGTGATGCGGCTCGATCCCACGACTTCCGACCTGTGCCGCGCGACGCGATCTGGAGACCGGTGATGGACGAGTCCCGACAATCCCCCTCCGGCGTGGGTGCGGTGCTGCGGAAGCTCGCGCCCCCTCCCGCGCTCTGTGGCTTTCTCCTGCTGCTGGCCCTCATGTTCACGACCTCGTACGCAGTCGGGGCCGGCGCCGGACCCATCGCGCCCGGCATGCACGGCACCAGCGGCACCAGCGGCACGAGCGGCGGCGAAACCAGCGGAACCGGCGGCACCGGAGTCGCCGGCGGGACCGGAAGCGGAAGCGGGGGCATGGGGGACATGGACATGCACGGGGGAGGCAACTGATGGGCGCCGAAGCGATGGCAGTCCTAGTGACGACCGATCTCACGGTCGGCGGCATGACCTGCGCCGCCTGCGTGAAGCGCGTCGAGAAGAAGCTCGGCAAGCTGGACGGCGTCACCGCGACCGTCAATCTGGCCACCGGGCGGGCCCGCGTGAGCCATCCGCCGGAGATCGGTCCCGAGGAACTCGTCGCTACGGTCGAGAAGGCCGGCTACACGGCCGCCCTTCCCCTGCCGCCGAAGAAGAAGGAACAGCAACGCGCCCAGGGCGACGAGGAGTTCGAACAGGCGCGGCGGGAGCGCGACCGGCTGCTGGTCACGGCGTTGCTCGCGGTGCCAGTCCTCGTGCTGTCGATGGTGCCCGGCCTACAGTTCCGCAACTGGCAGTGGCTGTGTTTCGCGCTGGCCGCGCCGGTCGCCGTGTGGGGCGCGTGGCCGTTCCATGTGCGGGCGGTACGGGGGTTGCGGCACTCGGCGGCCACCATGGACACGCTGGTGTCCCTCGGCGTCGCGGCCTCTTTCTCCTGGTCCGCGTACGCGCTCTTCCTCGGCGGCGCCGGAGATCCCGGGATGCGGATGCCGTTCACGTTGGTCCCTTCCGCGTCGGACGGCGTGGCCCACATCTATCTCGAAGCGGCCGTCGGCGTACCGCTGTTCGTGCTCGCGGGCCGCTTCCTGGAGGCACGGGCCCGGCGCGGTACCGGGGCGGCACTGCGGTCACTCGCGCAACTCGCGGCGAAGAACGTCTCGGTGCGCGAAGGCGGTGTCGAACGACTCGTCCCCATTGAGGAGTTGGGGGTCGGGCAGGTATTCCTCGTGCGGCCCGGCGAGCGGGTCGCCACCGACGGGCAGGTGGCGGAGGGCAGTTCGGCCGTGGATCTGTCCCTGGTCACCGGCGAGAGCGAGCCCGTCGAGGTCGGGCCGGGCTCGGCTGTGGTCGGTGGGGCCGTCAACTCCGGTGGGCTGCTTCTCGTACGGGCCACTGCCGTCGGGGCGGACACCCAACTCGCCCGTATCACCCGGCTGGTGACCGAGGCGCAGGCGGGGAAGGCGAAGGCGCAACGGCTCGCCGACGCGGTCGCGGGGGTCTTCGTGCCCGTCGTGCTGGCGCTGGCTGTCACGGCGCTCGGGTTCTGGCTCGGTGCCGGGGCCGATCCGCAGGCCGCACTCACCGCGTGCGTGGCCGTCCTGGTCGTGGCCTGCCCGTGTGCGCTGGGCCTGGCGACCCCGACCGCGTTGATGGCCGCGACCGGCCGGGGCGCCCAACTGGGCGTCCTCGTCAGCGGTCCGCAGGCCCTGGAGGGGCTCCGGCATCTCGACACCGTCGTCCTCGACAAGACCGGCACGCTCACCTCCGGGCACATGACCGTCGCCTGGGTCACGGCTGTACCGGGCGGGCTGGGGAAGGGCGCGGTGCTGCGGCTGGCCGGCGCGGTCGAGCAGGGTTCGGAACATCCGCTGGGCCGGGCGATCACTGCGTATGCCCAACGTGCTTTGCCTGAACGGGCGTTGCCGGACGTGAGCGAGTTCCTTGCCCTGCCGGGCAAGGGGGTGCGAGGCCGGATCGGGGGACTGCTGGTCGAAGTCCTCGCCCCGGACGGTGAGTTGCCCGGCGCTCTCGCGGATGCCCTGTCCGTGGCGGAGGCCGCCGCGCACACTCCGGTACTGGTGCGGGTGGACGGCGTGCCTGAGGCGCTGATCGAGATCGGGGATGTCGTACGCCCCGGAAGCTACCGCGCCGTCGACCAGTTGCGGTGCCTCGGCGTGCGGCCCGTGCTCGCCACCGGCGACCGGGAGGCACCCGCCCGGGCCGTCGCGGCGGCGCTGGGCATCGACGTGGTGCACGCCCGCTGCACACCCGAGGGCAAGGCCGACCTCGTGCGGGACCTACAGGATCAGGGCCACCGGGTCGCGGTCATCGGAGACGGCGTGAACGACGCCGCGGCACTCGCCGTGGCCGACCTCGGGATCGCCATGGGTACTGGCACGGACGTGGCCATCGGGGCCGCCGACGTGACCCTCGTACGTGGCGACATCGAGGCCCTCGCGGACGCCGTGCGACTGGCCCGGCGCACCCTGGGCACGATCCGCACCAATCTCGTGTGGGCCTTCGGCTACAACGTCGTGACCGTGCCGCTCGCCATGGTCGGCCTGCTCAACCCCATGCTCGCGGCCGCTGCCATGTCGGTCAGCTCGGTGCTGGTCGTCGCCAACAGCCTGCGGCTGCGCGGTTGGCAGCCGACGGCGGCCGCTGGGAGGCGTACCCGATGAACGGACCACACCCTTGGCGGCCGACCCGCCGCCGACTCACCGACACCCTGCTCGCCGCGGTCGCGCCCGTCGCCGTGTGCGGCGTCGCCCTGGCCGGTCTGACGGCCTGGGCCGGCGCGGGCAAGGCGGGAAGCCCGGCCCGGATCACCGTCTCGAACAGCCGGGTCTACCTGCCCTACGGCGACAACACGGACACCGCCGCGTTCTTCGACGTCTCCAACCTCGGTGGCGCGGACGACCGCCTCGTCGGGGTGACGTCCTCCGCCACGGGAGGGGAGATCGCCCTCAGCCGCCATCGCATGGCGGACGGCGCGATCGCCTACAAGGCCGACGTGGCTTCCGTCGTCGTATCGGCGGGCCGTGAACTGTCCATGTCGCCGGAGGGCCTGGACGTGACCCTGCGGGCCGAGGCGGGCTGGCAGGCGGGCGACCTCGTGCCGTTCACACTGCGATTCGAGCGCAGCGGAGCGGTGAAGACGATCGCGGTGGTGGTCCGGCCGCGCTCATGACACAGGTGCCGTGAACGCCATGAGCGGACGGCCACCAGGACCTCCGGGCAGACATCGGCCCCGCCGACCGCGCAGGCGGTGGCGGTGGCCGTCTGTTTGCATTCGCCAAGCATGCCCACGGCCCGGACGAGGTCTTCGTTCCTGAGACGGCCGGCGCAGGTGACGCTGTCGAGGAGTTTCCGTGTCTGGAGCATGGTGTCCACCAGTGAACGGAGGAGAAGGAGCTATTGCCTCGACGGCGCCAGTACCGCAGTTCCCTCTCCATAGAAGTCGGACGGGATTCCCATCGAGTTCCGGCTTGTTGCTGTGGTCTGGATCACATGCTGTGGATTGAGTGTGGTGGGCTATGGGTTTGCGTACCGACACATGACGGTCGACGCCCTGATGCAAGGATGAGGCGCCATGAGGCCAGGGTGGTGTTCTCGAGCGATACGGGCCGCGGTGTTCGCGGCCGTCTGTGTGCTGCTCGCTGCCCTGGGCCACGTCATGATGTCCGGGAACCACGTGCCCGGGTGGGCACTGGCCGCAGGGTTCGTCTCGACCGGTGCCACGGGCTGGTGCCTGGCGGGCCGTGAGCGCGGGCTCCCGCTGATCGTGACGGTCGTGGTCGCCGCCCAGACGGTGCTGCACTCCGCGTTCTCACTCGCCCAGTCGGCGTCCGGTGAATCGGCCTCCATGAACATGAACATGGGCTCGATGCGGACGGACTCCATGGACATGGGGCACACGAGCACGACCCCCATGGACTCCATGCCCATGGGGGACTCGTCGGCCGGCATGCTCGGCGCCCACCTGCTGGCCGCACTGCTGTGCGGACTATGGCTGGCGTACGGCGAGCGGGCCGCGTTCCGTATCCTGCGCGCCGTCGCCGGCCGGCTGGCGGCTCCGCTGAGGCTGTTGCTCGCCCTTCCCGCGCCCACGGACCGGCCGTCCGTCCGTGTGCGCGGCCTCCACTCGGACCGGGCCCCGCGCCTTCTTCTTCTGGTCCACACGATCACTTCCCGGGGGCCGCCAGTTCGGACCGCTGTCGTCTGAGACAGCCGGTATCCCGAGGCCGCCCGTGCGGCGTGCCCCGGGCCACGGCCGTACGTCCGCGCAAGCGCCGTAGGGCCGTCTCACCCCACTCACCGGACCGCCCGCGTTCCCGCGTGCCTCGGTCCGGATCACGGATGACTGAGAAGGACTCCAGGTGATCACTCCTGCCCTGCCCGCTTCGCGCGGCAAAGGCGCGAAAGCGGCATCTCTCGACGAGGCGATCACCGCGTGGGCGCTCGCCGCCCGGGGCGGTGACGCGGACGCGGTCGAGCACTTCGTCCGGGCCCTGCAACGCGACGTCCAGCGGTACGTGGCTCATCTCTGCGGCGATCCACAGGCCGTCGACGACCTGGCACAGGACACGTTCCTGCGCGCGCTCGGCAGCCTGCACCGCTTCGAGGGCCGCTCCTCGGCGCGTACCTGGCTGCTGTCGATCGCCCGCCGGGCCGTCATCGACAGCTACCGTTACGCCGCCGCCCGGCCCCGCCTGTCCGACGTACCGGACTGGCAGTTGGCGATCGAACTGGCCCAGCCGATCGACCTGCCCGGCTTCGACGACGGTGTCGCGCTCCTCGACCTGCTGGCCGCGCTGCCGGACGAGCGCCGCGAAGCCTTCGTCCTCACCCAGATGCTGGGCCTGCCGTACGCGGAGGCGGCCGAGGCGAGCGACTGCCCGATCGGCACGGTCCGCTCCCGGGTGGCGCGGGCCCGGGCGACGTTGACGGATCTGCTGGCCGAGGCGGACGAGCCCGCCGTAGCGGCGGGCTAAGCGCGACAGGGGGTGTCGGTGCCGGCCGTTCGGACTCGGCACCGACACCCCCGTCACCAGCTGACGCGGGAGTGAGATCGCGATGCAAGGTCAACAGACCGGCGGGCAGCGGCACTTGGTCGTCATTCCGCTCTACGACGGGGTTCAGAGCCTCGGTTTCTCGGGACCCGCCGATGTCCTCTCGGGGGCGAACGCCGTTGTGGTCGACGTCCGTTACGACGTCATGACGGTCTCCCTCGACGGTGTTCCGGTCCGTACCTCCAGCGGACTCACCGTCCTGCCGGACCGTGCTCTCGCCGATGCGACCGACGCCGACACGGTGATCCTTCCGGGGGCCGACGGCATTCCGGTGGTCGGGGAGAAGACCGCCGGAGCGATCGGTGTCCTCGTCTACATGGCCCGGCTCCTGGTCACCTACCTGAGGAAGCCGGGCGGACAGGCGCAGTTCGCCGCACCGGACGTCCGCTCTGTTCCGGGCACAGGTCGGCATGTCGGCCAAGGAGTACGTGCGGCGGGCCCGGGTGGGCGCGGCGACCCGGCTGCTGACCGAGACGGTCCGCGACGTCGAGGACATAGCGCGGGAGGCAGGCTTCGGTACCGAGGCCACGATGCGCAACGTCTTCCTCCGCGTGCTTCGGGTCTCGCCGCACGAGTGCCGCGAGCGCTTCTCCTGAGCCGTATGGCCAAGTGGGCGGGAACTCACGGGGAGTTCACCCCGACTACTGGAGCGGGTGACGGACGGTCGCCCATGTACCGAGTGGAACCTGGAGACTTGCGATGCGTTCTCGTGTGTGGGGATGTACGGCGGCCGTCGTGCTCGGCGGCCTGCTGGCGGCGGGCTGCGGTGCCGGAGCGAAGGGGACGGCCGACGTGAGCGCCGGGAAGGCCGTCTCGGGTGACTACCCGGTGTCCGTCACCGACTGCGCGGGTGCCCGGACCACCTTCTCCGCCGCCCCGAAGAAGATCGTCACCAGCAACGCCTCCAGCCTGGAGCTGTTGCTCCGCCTCGGCGCCGGCGGCAAGGTGATCGGCACCGGATTCCCGCCCGGCAAGGGCACGTTGAGCGGCACGCTCGACGCGCAGGCGCAGCGGGTGAAGGTGCTCAGCCAGAGCGTGATCCCCAAGGAGAAGCTCCTCGGCTCGGGCGCCGACCTGTACATCGACACGTTCGCGTCGATGGGCGGCATGGGCAACGGCATGGGTGACACGCCGACCGCCGAGGAGTACAAGGCGGCCGGGATCAGCCACATCTACCTGAAGTCGACCGCCTGCGCGGCGCAGAGCAAGAGCGCGGTGACCGACCTGTCCGCCGTCGAGGCCGACATCACCTCCCTCGGCGCGGTCACCGGCACGAGCACCAAGGCGAAGGAACTCGTCGCCGAGATGAAGACGAAGGTGGCCGCGGTCCAGAAGGCGGTCGGCGCCACCGCGGAGAGCGCGCGTCCGACCTACTTCTTCTTCGACTACGACTCCGGCACCAAGCAGCCCACCGTCGTCTGCAACCGCCAGCTCGCCAACGCGGTCATCACCCTGGCCGGCGCCCGCAACGTCTTCGCCGACTGCGACGCCGACTACAAGCAGGTCGGCTGGGAGGACGTGATCGCCGAGAACCCGGACTGGATCCAGCTCGCGGTCCGCAACCGGGGGAGTGACGCGGCGAACGAGAAGGCGTTCGACGAGGCGGAGAAGTGGCTGACGTCCAACCCGGCGACCAAGGGCCTGAAGGCGGTCGAGGAAGGCCACTTCCTGCGCATCGGCTCGGAGCGGACCACCATCGCCGGGGTCCAGAACGCCGACACGGTCGAGGAGATCGCCAAGACCCTCTACCCGGGCAAGGTCGGCTGACCGTGGCCTCCTTGGTGGTACGGCGCGAGAGCGCCGGGCGAGCGTCCGCGGAGACGCGCAGCCTGCGCGCGGGCCCGTTGGCCGTCGTCCTCGCCGTGGCCCTGCTCGTGGCACTGACGGCCGCGGTCGCCCGGGGCTCGACATCGATCCCGCCCGCCGAGGTGTGGAGCGTGGTGTGGCGACGCCTCTCCGGTGAAGCACCCCGCCCGGGCACGAACGACCTGATCGTCTGGCAACTCCGGCTCCCACGCGCCCTGTTGGCCGCCCTGGTCGGCGCCGGACTCGGTCTCGTCGGTACGGCCGTGCAGGCCCTGGTGCGCAACCCGCTGGCCGATCCGTACCTGCTGGGCATTTCCAACGGCGCCTCGCTGGGCGCGGTCGCGGCGATCGTGCTGGGCCTCGGGGCGGGCGGTGGGCTCGGACTCGGGTTGTCCGGCGCGGCGTTCGCCGGAGCGCTGGCCACCTTCGCGCTCGTGTGGGCGATCGCCCGTCGGGGCGGCGGATTCGCCCCGCTGCGGCTGGTGCTGGCCGGTGTCGCGATCGGCCAGTTCCTGTCGGGCTTCACCAGCTACCTGGTCCTCCAGGCGGGGGACGAGCAGCAGACCCACAGCGTGCTGTTCTGGCTCATGGGCAGCCTGAGCGGGGCGAGTTGGCCCCTGCTCGCCGTCCCCGCCATCGCCGTACCCGTCGCCTGGCTGTGTCTTCAGGCGCGCGCCCGCGCGCTGAACGCCCTGCTCATGGGCGACGAGACCGCGGCCGGGCTCGGCGTCGACGTCACCCGGCTACGGCGTGAACTGTTCACCGTCACCAGTGTGTTGACCGGCGTCCTGGTCGCCGTGTCGGGCGCGATCGCGTTCGTCGCGCTCATGGTGCCGCACGTCTGCCGCCTGGTCGTCGGGGGCGACCACCGCCGACTGCTGCCCCTGTCCGCTCTCTTCGGCGCCGTACTGCTGGTGGTGGTCGACATCGTCTGCCGTACCGCGATGGACACGCAGGAGCTGCCGGTCGGCGTGGTGACCTCGCTGCTGGGGGCCCCGGCCCTGCTGTATCTGCTCGATCGGCGTCTGGGGAGCGACAGTTGAGGATCGACATCGAGGACCTGCACGTCGCGTACGCCGGACGTACGGTCGTGGCGGGCGCCCATCTGATGGCGGCCGAGGGCGAGATCACCGGCCTGGTCGGGCCGAACGGCAGCGGCAAGTCCACGCTCCTGCGCACCGTCTACCGGCACCTACGACCCACGGCCGGGCGGGTGTTGCTGGCCGGCACCGACCTCCGTGAGATGAGCCCGGTGCGGTCGGCCCGGCATGTGGCCGCCCTGCCGCAGGAGCGGGGGAGCGACTTCGAGTTGACCGTGCGCGAGGTTGTCGCCATGGGGCGCACCCCGTACAAGCGGGCCTTCGCGGGCGAGGACGCCACCGACCGGGACATCGTGGCCCGTGCTCTCGCCGACGTCGGCATGGCCGGCCACGCCGGACGTCGCTTCACGGCCCTGTCCGGCGGCGAACGCCAACGCGTCCTGCTGGCAAGGGCGTTCGCGCAGAACCCGGACGTCCTGGTCCTGGACGAGCCGACCAATCACCTCGACATCCGCCACCAGGTCGAACTGCTCGCCCTGTTGCACACCCAGCGCCGTACGACCCTCGTGTCGCTGCACGACCTCAACGCCGCCGCGTCGGTCTGCGACCGGCTGCATGTACTGCACGCCGGAGCCGTGGTGGCTTCCGGACCGCCACGCGAGGTGCTCACACCGGAGTTGATGTCGGAGGTGTTCGGTGTACGTGCGGCAGTGATCGACCATCCGCTCACCGGGGATCCGCTGATCGCCTTCGACCATCAGACGCCCGCCGATGCGGAGTCGACCGAGGTGGTGGAGACCAGCGTGTGAGCCGGGGTGGGCAGGACGACGGGGGTGGTGTCGTCCTGCCCGTTCCTCGGTTCGGCAGGTTCGGTCAGGCGGCGACCGAGTCGGAGATCGAGTCGGCGACGGCGTAACCGGCCTCGACGATGGCCGCGCGCAGCCGCGCGTCGTCGAGGTCCGTGCCGTGCACGGTGACGGAGTGCGCGGCGAGGTCGACCACGACTTCACTCACGCCCGCCACTTCGCCGACCTCTTCCTTGACGCTCGCCGCGCAGTGCTCGCAGGTCATGCCGGTGACGTTGTACTGCTTCTGAGCCATGGGGAACTCCTGTCGTCTTGAGGGGCTGTCTTTCAGTAGTCGGCCGAGCGGGGCGCGGAGTTCCCTTCGCCGGCTCGGACATCGCTCACCGTTTTGCCGGCCGCCGCCCGGGAACTCACCCCGGTTTTCCCCCGACTTGTGGGACGAGGCTGCCGTCCGGCAGCCCACCCGTGAGGGGAGGGGCACAGAGGTGACGCACCGAAGTCCCGGTTCGGAACAGCCCGGCCACATATCCGTCGGCAAGGCACAGGAGGACCGCTGGCTGCTGGTGGCGGTGGCGGGCGTGCTGTCGTTCATCGCGATGCTCGACATGAACATCGTCAATGTGGCCCTGGCGGACATCGCCGACGGTCTGCACGTATCCGCCGCGACCGCACAGTGGGCCGTGCTGGGCTATCAACTCCCCGTTGTGGCCCTGTTGTTACCGGTCGGCCGGTGGCTGGACGGCGTGGGCCCGCGCTCGGCGGCGCTGACGGCGACCGCGGGCTTCGGTCTGTGCAGTGCCCTCGCGGCCGTCGCCCCCTGGGCGGCCTGGCTGATCGCGGCCCGCCTCGCGCAGGGCGCGTTCGGCGCGGTGCTGTTCGTGCTGATGCCGGTGCTCGCGATCCGTTCCGTACGACCGGAGTTGAGGGCGCGGGCGATGAGCGTGCCCGCGACACTGGGTCCGCTGGGCGCGGTGACCGGACCGGCGGTGGGCGGACTGCTGCTCGACCATCTGGGCTGGCGTGCCGTGTTCCTGGTCAAGATCCCGTTCTGCGTGCTCGCCCTGGTCGTCGCCTGGAAGGCGATGCCGAGGGACGGCAGGCTGCGCGCGCCCGATCGCCGGTCCATGGCCGACGCGCTGCTGGTTGCCGCCGGCGTCGCGGCCCTGCTCCTCGCGCTGACACTCGCGGCGGACGACCCGGCCTGGCTGCTCCTCGCCCTGGCCGCCGTACCACCGTTGTGGCGCTGGCTGCGCGGCCCCGGCGGACGCCCGGTGACCGGCGTACTCCGCGCGACGGGACTGCTCCCGGCCCACGGAGCGGTACTGACCCTCGCGGCCGGTTTCGCCGCCATGCACTACGTCGTCGCCCTGCACCTCCAGCGCGACGAGGGGCTGAACGCCACGACGACCGGCCTGACCGTGCTCGCCTTCCCGCTCGGCATGGGCCTGGCGGGCCCGCTCGGCGGACGCCTCGCCGACCGCTGGGGCGCCCGGCCGGTCGCGCTCACCGGCGCCGCGCTCACCGCCACCGGCCTGCTCCTGCTCGTCCCGCTCGGCGCCGGCTGGTCGGCGGGGGACGTGGCCTGGCGGCTGGCACTGGCCGGCATCGGCATGGGCCTCTACGGCGGTCCGACGCAGGCCCTGGTGATGGGCGCCGCTCCGCCGGACCGGACGGCGACCGTCGGTTCGACGGTCCAACTCGCCCGCAGCCTGGGCTTCACCCTCGGCCCGGCCCTGGCCACCACCGCCTGGGCGCTGGCCGGCGGCGCGCGAGCGGGGCTCGCCCTGGCCGCCACCGCCGCCTGCCTCGCCGTACCCCTGCTCGCCCTGTCCGGCCCGAGGTCCACCCCCGTCCCCGAGCAGCCCGAGACGTCGACCGACGCGGCGCCCGCCGCCCACCACTGACCCAGGAGCCATCCTCATGTGCGGAATCACCGGCTGGGCGTCCTTCCACCACGACGCCCGCAACCGGGCCCCGGTCATCGAGGCCATGACCGCCACCCTCACCCCGCGCGGCCCCGACGCCGGAGGCGTGTGGCTCGGCGAACACGCCGCGATCGGCCACCGCCGCCTGTCCGTCATCGACCTCGCGGGCGGCGTACAGCCCATGATCGACCAGTCGGACGTGGTGCTCAGTTACAGCGGCGAGGTCTACAACCACCACCAACTACGGGCGGAGCTGCGCGGGTTGGGGCACGAGTTCCGCACGCGCAGCGACACCGAAGTGGTGCTGCGTGCCTACGCCGAGTGGGGCGAGTCGGTGGCCGACCACCTGGAGGGCATGTTCGCCTTCGCCGTCTGGGACGAACGCGAGCAGCGACTATTGCTGGTCCGCGACCGACTCGGCGTAAAGCCCTTGTACTGGGCGCCGGTTGACGGCGGCCTCGCCTTCGCCTCCGAGCCCAAGGCCCTGTTCGCACACCCGGAGATACGGCCCCGCGTGGACGCCGACGGCCTCCGGGAGGCGTACAGCCTGGTCTTCAACACGGGGCCGACCGTGTGGTCCGGCGTACGCGAGGTCGAGCCCGGCGGCCTGCTCGTCCTGGACCGGGCCGGCATCCGTGAGCGCCGCTACTGGCAGTTGGAGGCGGGCGCCCACGGCGACGACCGGGACACGACCGTCGAGCGGATCCGCGAGCTGGTCGGAACGGCCGCGCGCGGCCAGCTGGAAGCTGACGTCCCGCTGTGCAGCCTGCTCTCCGGCGGCCTCGACTCCACCGTCCTGACCGCCCTCCTCGCCGACGAACTCCGCCTGCGTGAGGGCCCGGACGCCCGCATCCGCTCGTACGCCGTCGACTACAGCGACCAGGCGTCAGAGTTCACGGGGGACGTGCTGCGCACCGGCCACGACACCCCGTACGCCACCGAGGCCGGTGCCTTCATCGGCACCGACCACAGCACCGTCGTCCTCGACCCGCTCGCCCTGCTCGACCCCGAGCACCGCAAGGCGGTCGTCGTGGCCCGCGACTCGCCGATCGGCGTCGGCGACATGGACACCTCGCTGTATCTCCTCTTCGGCGAGATACGACGGCACTCGACCGTCGCCCTGTCCGGCGAGGCGGCGGACGAGGTCTTCGGCGGCTACCCCTGGTTCCACAACCCGAAGGCGCTCGCCGCGGACACCTTCCCCTGGCTCCTGGTGACCGGTGACGACGCCGCGATGCCGCTCAACCCCGAACTCGACCTGCGCATCGGGGAGTTCCGCGCCGACACCTACCGCGGCGCGCTGGCCGCCGTACCGCATCTCGACGACGAGACACCCGCCGAACACCGGCAGCGCGAGATGCAGCACCTGTCCCTGACCCGCTGGCTGCGCCAACTCCTGCACCGCAAGGACCGGTTGAGCATGGCGCAGGGCCTGGAGGTGCGCGTCCCGTACTGCGACCACCGGCTCGTCGAGTACGCCTTCACCACCCCCTGGGCGCTGAAGAGTCACGACGGCCGGGAGAAGAGTCTGCTGCGCGCGACCGGTACCGGCCTGGCGCCGGAGTCGGTCCTGTGGCGGCCCAAGAACCACTACCCGGCCACCCACCACCCCGACTACAACCGCGGCTTGCAGAACATGGCCCGCGACGCCCTGGCCACCGAACAGGTCCGCGCCCTCGCCGACGAGACCCGCATCAAGCCCTGCCTCGACACCCCGCCGGACCAACTGGAGTGGGGCCACCGGCTGCGGCTGGAGCGCGTCGTCGACCTCGCCCTCTGGCTCGACCACCACCAGCCCGAACTCGCCCTCTGAGGAGCCTCGTTCATGACCGTCCAAGAGCCTGTGGCCGCCGAGCCCGTACCGCTGATGGGCTGCCCCTACAAAGCCGACCCCTATCCCCTCTACGAAGAGATGCGCGACGCGGGCCCGGTCCACCGCGTCCTCTTCCCCAGCGGCGTACAGGCATGGCTCGTCACCGGCTACGAAGCCGCCCACTCCGCCCTCAACGACGACCGCCTCGGAAAGAACCACGAGCGCGGCAACGACAGTTGGCGTGCCCGCGCCTCGATCATGCCGGAGCCGCAGCACTCCCAGCTCCAGGCCCACCTCCTTCACCAGGACCCGCCCGAGCACACCCACATGCGGCGCTTCGTGACCGACGCGTTCACGCCCCGTCGGATCGAGGAACTCCGGCCCCGTTTCCAGGAGTTGGCGGACGCGCTGGTCGACGCTCTGCCCGGGACCGGCCCAGCCGACCTCGTCGCCGGCTTCGCCGCCCGCTTCCCCTTCCAGGTCCTCGCCGAAGTCATCGGCCTCCCGCGGGAGTTGGCGGACCGCTTCGACCGCGACTGGGGCAAGGTCGTCCAGCCGGTCGGCCCCACCGATCCGGGACGCCCGAGGTACGAGGCCCGCCTGCACGGCCTACAGAGCTACATAGCCGAGGTCGTCTCCCACAAGCGCGAACACGGGGAGGACGACCTGCTCAGCCGACTCGTCGTGGCCCGCGACAGCCACGAACTGTCTCAGGAGGAGCTGGACTCGATGATCTTCCAGCTCCTGGTCGCCGGCCAGGAACCGGTCACCAACCAGATCACGACCGCCCTGATCGCCCTGTTCCGCAACCCGGACCAGCTGACCCGCCTGCGCGACGACCCGGCTCTCCTGCCCCGCGCGGTCGAGGAACTCCTGCGCTACGACAGCGCCTTCGAGCTGACGACCTGGCGCTTCTTCGACCAGGACAGCGATCTGCACGGCACCGAGGTCCCGGCCGGCGACTCGGTGATCGTCTCCCTGTGCGCGGCCAACCGCGACCCGCGCCGCTTCCCGGACCCCGACACCCTCGACCTCGACCGCTCCCCGAACCCCCACCTGGCCTTCGGCCACGGCATCCACTTCTGCCCCGGCGCCGCCCTCGCCCGTGCCGAACTCCAGACCGCGCTCGGCACCCTGCTCGCCCGACTGCCCGGCCTGCACCTGGCCATCAGGGACGAGGACATCGAATGGATCCCGGCCGTCCTGGGCCGCGGCACCAACCATCTGCCCGTCGGCTACGACCGACGCCTCTGACACAGAGCTCGGGATGACCGGGGCGGGCGCGGACGCCCGCCCCGCCTCCACCTGACCTGCCCCACCCGACCCACGGCGCCCGGCCATGACCCGCCACGGCGCCATGCCGTCATGCCCGCACGCCACCCGGAGGAACGACATGCCGTTGACGACCACGCCGGACACCCTCCCCACCAGCACCAGCACCAGCACCAGCACCAGCACCAGCACCAGCACCAGCACCAGCACCAGCACCGCGATCCTGAACCTGCTCCTGCCACATCACCGCACGACCGACCGGGCCCACGCCTCGGCCGAGGCGTTCCCTCATCAACTGGGCCAGATCACCGACTTCGTACGTGCAGGCGCCCCCATCGCCTTTACCCTCCCCGGCTTCCCATGCAAGTCCCCCAACCCGGCCAAGGTCCTCGGCCACCTCCCCGACATGGGCGAACGCCTTTCCCTTACCTTCCTGAACACCCTCTGTACGGCGATCGAGCGCATCTACCCACCCGGCGCCCGCATGGTCATCTGCTCCGACGGCCACATCTTCGGCGACCTCATCGGCGTCCCCGACGAGAACATCGACGCCTATGCCGATGAACTCCGCATCCTGATAAGCAAGTTGGGCCTGGAGAGACTGTCCGTCTTCGACCTGCGTGATGTCCTCGGTGACCTCTCGCACGACGAGAAGCGAGCCCACGTCCACAGGCGTTACGCCCCGCACCTGGACGTGCTGCGCGGCGAGATCCGCGCCGACGACCATGCTCTGGCGTTGTACCGGGGGATCACCCGTTTCCTCGTGGAGGACACCGCCGATCACCGGGGCACCCGCTCAGCGCTTCAACGCGCCTGTCGGCAGCGCGCGTACGGAGTCATGCAGCGCAGTCGAGCCTGGGGCGACCTCATCGCCGACCACCACCCCGACGCCGTACGCCTGTCCATCCACCCCCAGCCCATCGGCGCCCCCAAGTTCGGCATCCGCCTCCTCGACGCACCCGACGTCTGGACCACCCCCTGGCACTCGGCTGCCCTGTGCCGCACCGACGAGACCTGGACCCTCATGCCGAGGACCAGAGCTGCCGAGCAGGGGCGGCTTGTCCAACGCGAAGGCCGCCCCAGCCACTTCGAACAGAGTCGATGACGAGCAGTGCCGCACGTGGCAGGCCGCGGAGGCCTCCCGGCTGATGGCCTTGGAGCAGGTCAGGCGTATCGGCACTGTCTGCCGCCGCTATACGCCATGTATGGTGAACCGTCGTCGCTATACACGGCGTATAGCGAACCGGTGTCTTGGAGTCCGTCTGATGAGCACGGCAGTGAACGAGTCGAGTCCGTCGGACACGTCCCCCGCGGCCCGCCGGAAGGTGTTGAAGGCCCTCAGCGGGCTGCTGCTCGCGCTGTTCGTCTCCACCCTCAGCAGTACGGTCGTCTCCAGCGCGCTACCGAAGATCATCGGGGCGGTGCACGGGTCGCAGACGCAGTACACGTGGGTCGTCACCGCGACGCTCCTCACCACCACGGCGACGACGCCGATCTGGGGCAAGCTCGCCGACCTGTTCAGCAAGAAGACCCTCGTGCAGGTGTCCATCGGCGTCTTCGTGCTGGGCGCCCTGGCGTCCGGGGTGAGCCAGACCGCGGGGCAGCTCATAGCCTCGCGGGCGTTGCAGGGGGTCGGGGTCGGAGGCGTGCAGGCTCTCGTCCAGATCACCCTCGCGGCGATGATCCCGCCCCGCGAACGCGGCCGCTACAGCGGCTACTTGAGCAGCGTCACGGCCACGTCGACCATCGGCGGGCCGCTCCTCGGCGGTGTCATCGTCGACACCTCGTGGCTGGGGTGGCGCTGGTGCTTCTTCATCGGCGTGCCGATCGCGGCCGTATCGCTGTTCATGCTCCAGCGGACGCTGAACCTGCCCGTCCTCCGCCGTGAGAACGTCAAGATCGACTACCTGGGGGCGACCCTGATCGCCTCGGGTGTCAGCGTGCTGCTGGTGTGGGTGTCGTTCGTCGACAACTCCTTCGGCTGGGCCTCGTGGCAGACCGCGGTCATGGTGGCCGGCGGGCTGGCGCTGATCGGCGCGGCCGTGTGGGTGGAGTCGCGGGCCGCCGAACCCGTCGTACCGCTGCACATCGTGCGGCAGCGGACGACCGCGCTGGCGATCGTCGGCAGCCTCGCCGTCGGTACGGCGATGTTCGGCGCCGCGGTGTTCCTCAGCCAGTACTTCCAGCTCAGCCGTGGGCACAGTCCGACCGAGGCGGGTCTGCTGACGATTCCCATGATGGCCGGCATCCTGATCGCCTCCACGGTCGCGGGGCGGCTGATCAGCAGGACCGGGAAGATCAAGCCGTTCATCATCACCGGCGCCGTCCTGCTCACGGTCGGGTTCGCCGTGCTCGGCACCATCGACTCGAAGACGCCCATGCTCCTGCTGGGCGTGGCGATGCTGTGTGTCGGGATGGGCGTCGGCATGACGTTGCAGAACCTGGTGCTCGTCGTGCAGAACACCGTGCCGCTGAAGGACATCGGCTCGGCCAGCTCCACGGTGTCGTTCTTCCGGTCCCTCGGCGGCACGATCGGCGTCTCCGTCCTCGGCGCCGTACTCGCCCGGCACGTCCAGGACCAGATCGCGCACGGGCTCGCCTCCGCGGGACTGCGGACCACGGGCACCGCCTCCGATGTCTCCGCGCAGCCCGCCGCCGTACAGGAGATCATCCATGTCGCGTACGGCGACGCCACCGCCCAGATCTTCCTCCTCTCGGCCGGTGCTGCCGTCCTCGCCGTGGTCGCCGCGCTCCTGCTGAAGCCGGTCAGCCTGCGCAGCAGCCTCGACCTGACCGAGAAGAGCGGGGGAACGGCGACGGTCGCCGCGGAGGCGGGGTGACGGGCCGAACCGGTCGGCGATGTTCTGCGGGCACCCCTCTCTCAACCCGTCTACCTGGGTAAACTGTCGGGAACGCCAAGTGCCTTGAGGGGGAGTCGGGATGCCGCCGCACAGTCCTTCCGCGGCCGGGGTCCCGGACGAGGGCGAGGGTGACGAGCGGAGTGTGCCGCCCGTCCGGCAGGCGCTGTCGGACAGCGTGTACGAACGCATCAAGGCGATGGTCATGGACCACGAGATCGCCCCCGGCGCCCGCGTCGGCATCGAGGCGCTGGCCCGCACCCTCAAGGTCTCGCCGACGCCCGTCAGGGAGGCGCTGGCCCGGCTGGAGTCCGACGGGCTGGTGGTGAAGCGGGCGCTCTCCGGATACCGGGCCACGCAGTTGCTCACCCGGCAGGGTCTCGACGAACTCTTCGAGATGCGGCTGCTGTTGGAGCCGAAGGCGGCCGCGCTGGCCGCCGGCAACGCGACCGAGGCGCAACTCGACGGCCTGGAGCGGATCGTCGAGGAGATGCAGGCCCACCCGAGCCCGAACGAACGGTACGCGTCGTACCGGGACTTCGCCGCCCTCGACCAGCGCTTCCACGAGGCGATCGGACAGGCCGCGCACCGACCGCTGTTGGCGGACGCGGTGCAGCGGCTCCACGCGCATCTGCACATCTTCCGGCTCAGCAAGGTAGTTGGCGCCTGGGGCCCGACCGTCGCCGAGCACGAGCGGATCGTACGCGCGGTGCTGCGTCGCAACCCCGAGCGGGCGGCCGAGGCGATGACGGAGCACCTGACGCGCAGCCTGGAGCGGCAGATCGAGGACGGCGAGGGGTCCGGGTCCTGAACGGCCGCTGCTGAAGCCGGAGTTGGGGGCCTGCTCCCGCTCACTCCATGAGGAACACCTGCTCCGCCGTGGCCCACCAGTCGCCGGGCGCCGCCTCCGGCACGGGTACCTGACAGGGGGCGGTGAGTTCCCACCACCGCTGCGTGGCCTCGTCCTCGGCCAGCAGGGCCAGGTCCGCCGCGAGATCGTCGCCGTGGTACTCGAAATAGCTGAACAGGCGGTCGCCCAGCAGATGGATCGAGTAGTTGGAGATATGGCTGCGCCGGATCCGGTCGAGCACCGGCCGGGGCACGTGGCGGTGCAACTCCCGGTATTCGTCCAGCTTTTCCGGGTGTACGGCGATGACCTGGGCCACGCGCCTCACGAGCGCACCGCGTCGCGGTCGTGGATCAGGCGGATGACCCGGCCGCTCATGCGGTCGTAGTCGCGGTCGTTGTCGAGCTCGCCGCGGATGCGGTGGTCCGTCATGACGACGATGCGGTCCGCGAGGGTGACCATCTCCGCGAGGTCGCTGCTGATGAGGAGAATGGGCAGGCCGTCGCGGGCCAGGTCCCAGATCAGTTCGTGGAAGGCGCGCTTGGTGCGGACGTCGACGCCCACCGTCGGCTCGTCGATGACCAGCAACCGGGTGTCCGCGGCAAGCCACTTGGCGAGGCTGACCTTCTGCTGGTTCCCGCCCGAGAGCTCGCCCGCGTTCTGCCCGAGCCCCGAGACACGGATGCCGAGCCGGTCGACGAGATCCTGCGCGACGTCCTGCTCCTCGCGCGCCGAGACGAACCCGAGGGCCTTGGCGAGCCGCTTCCACACCGTCACCGTGATGTTGCGGACGATGGGCTGCTCCAGGAAGACGCCCTCCTCCTTACGGTTCTCGGTGACGTATCCGATGCCGAACTCGTGCAGGGCCTGGCGGGGTGACGTGATGCGGACCGGGCTGCCGTGGACGCGGACCTCGCCGCCCGTGATGCGGTCCAGGCCCAGCACCGCCTTGACCAGTTCGCTGCGCCCGGCGCCGACCAGTCCGTACAGGCCGACGATCTCCCCGGGCCGGACCTCCAGGCTGATGTCACGGTGTCCGCCGGCCGTGGAGACCTTGTCCAGTACGAGAGTTGGGGTGGCGGTGGGATCGACCGTGCGGGGGCGCATCTCCGTCGCCGCGTGGGCGCGGCCCACCATGAGGCCCACGATGTCGTCGTGGGTGTGGTCCGACAAGGGAGAGGACTCCAGGACCGACTTGCCGTCGCGCAGCACCGTGACGGTGTCGCAGACCGCGAAGACCTCCTCCAGCTTGTGGCTGACGAAGACGACACAGGCGCCGCGGGCGGCCAGTCGCCGGATCACCTCGAAGAGGCGCTCGGTCTCCTGCGGGGAGAGGGAGGCGGTCGGCTCGTCCAGCAGCAGGACCCGGCTCTCGGTGTAGAGGGCCTTGGCGATCTCCACCAACTGCTGTTGCGCTACGGAGAGTTCGCGTACCGGGCGCTGCGGGTCGAGGTCGACGCCGAGTTCCGCGAGGCACGCGAGGGCCGGTGCGGTCATCGCCTCGCGGTCGACCAGGCCACGGTGCGAAGGGGGGTTCTGGAGCGTGATGTTCTCCGCCACCGAGAAGCCGGGGATCAGGTTGCGTTCCTGGTGGACGACACCGATGCCGGTGCGGGTCGCCTCCAACGGCGAGCGCAGATGCACCTGTTGGCCGCTCCAGGTGAGGCTGCCGCCGTCGGGGGAGTGGACGCCGGTGAGCACCTTGATGAGGGTCGACTTGCCGGCGCCGTTCTCACCGAGGAGCGCGTGCACGCTGCCGGCGGTCAGCCGCAGCCCTACGCCGTCCAGCGCGCGGACACCGGGGAAGACCTTGACCAGGTCCTCGCATGCGAGAAGAACCGTGCCGCTCACTGGGCACCTCCGGTCTGCGGCAGGACGGCGCCGTCGGTCGTCGCGGACTTCTCCAGGCGCGTCTGGTGCAGCCGGCCACCGGCGACCGTACCCAGCACGACCAGGCCGATGAGAAGGTTCACCCAGCTCGGGTCCAGGGAGAACTGGGCCCGAGCGGCGTCGATGAGCCGCGTCACGAAGGCCGCAAGTACCGTGCCCAGTACGGCGATCGAACCGCCGGTGAGGGCCACGCCCCCGATGATCGGCGCGGCGAAGCTCGGCAGCAGCCAGTCGCCGCCGACGCTGCGGTTGACGCCGGGCAGCGAGGCCGTGGCGGTCACGGCGGCCACGCCGATCAGCAGCCCGGACAGGGTGTGCGCGGCCACGATCTGCCGGTCGGTGGAGATACCGGACAGCCGGGCCGCGAGCGGGTTGCCGCCCGCCGCGAGGAGCCGTCGGCCTGCGACCGTGCGGTACATGAACGCGGCCAGCAGCGCCGCCGCGACGAGCGCGGTGACGAAGACGAGCGGGATGTTCAGCGGCGCCGCCGTGCCGAAGTCGCGCAGCGTGCGCGAGTAGCCGTCGACGGTACGGGTGCCGGTGAGCCGGTACTGCGCCCCCAGGAGGATCGTCATCGTCGCGAGGGTGACGATGAACCCGTTGATCCGGGTGGCCACGATGGCGACACCGGTCGCCAGCCCGATGGCCGTCGCCGTCAACAGGCCCACGATCACGGCGACTCCGGCGGGCACACCGTGGTCGGCCATGAGGACACCCATCAGACAGGCGGTAAAACCGCCCAAGGCGCCTACGGCCAGGTTGAGTTGGCCCACGCACAGCGCCACCATCTGGGCCAGCCCGATGAGAATGGGAGTGGCCAGGTACTGGAGGAAGACCCGCACCGAGGGGCCCTCGAAGAAGGAGCCGGACGAGGCGATACCCAGCGCCACGTATCCCACCACGACCACGCACAGCAGCAGCGCCGCCGTGGAGCGGGAGAACCGGCGCAGCGCCGAGCCGTCCCAACTCCCTTGAATGCGCTTCACGTTGAAGCCGTTCATGTCGAGCGCACCACCTTGCGATAGGACACCACCGTGCGGATCCGGTCGGCCGACAAGGCCAGCAGGAGGACACAGCCGAGATAGATGTTCAGGCTCTCCAGCCCGACGCCGAGCAGGTCGAGACCCTTGCGGATCACACCGACCAGAGCGGTGCCGAGCAGCGTGCCCAGCACCGACACCACCCCGCCGGTGAGCAGGGTGCCGCCGAGCACCGCGCCGAGGAAGGACGGCAGCATGAAGTCGTCGCCGATGGAGGCGCGGAACGTGCCGGTGCCCGCCGCCGCCATGAATCCGGCGAGTGCGGCGAGCAGCCCCGAGAGCGTGTGCGCGAGCAGGACCCGGCGTCCGGTGGGAATGCCGGACAGCTCCGCGGCGGCCGGATTGGCGCCGGTGAGCAGCAGTTCACGGCCGATGCGCGTACAGCCGTAGAGGAAACCGAGGGCGAGCATCGCGAGGACGGTGAACTGGGCTATCTGCGGGACGGCGGGGGAGCCGCAGATGGGGCCCGCGCAGATGTCGGCGAGGGAGTAGGAGCGCAGGGCGTCGATTCCGGAGGGGTGGGTGGTGAAGGCGGCGTCGTCGGTGAGGGACGAGTACATGAGGGAGACCAGGCCCAGGAGGGCGAAGTCCATGGCCAGGGTGACGACGAAGGAGCTCACTCCGGTGCGGGCGATGAGCCAGCCGGTGACCGCGCCGATCGCCGCCCCGGCGGCCAGGCACATCAGCAGCCCGACCTGCATCGGGACGCCGAGACGGTCGTAGCCGAGGCCCGCGAACATGGCGCCGAAGGCGGCCATCCGGCCGACCGCGAGGTTCATGTGGCCCACGGACAGGGCGACCATCTGCGCGAGCGCGACCACGGTCAGTGTGGCGACGTCGCGCAGGAGCGGGAAGAGCACCAACTGCTGGTCCAGGAAGGCCGGTCGGAGCACGCCGAACAGGACGCTGAGCGCGATGACCAGGACCAGCAGGCCGAGTCGCTGGTTGACCCAGAACGGCATGCGGTGCGTGGCCGCCTTCTCCTCCGGGACGGTGTCCGGCGGGCTGATCGAGGTCGTCATGCCACCCTCCGGTCGTCCAGCGCGTCCAGGTCCCAGTCGATGCCGATGCCCGGTATGTCGGGAGCGATCGCCATTCCATCCCGGATGGTCAGCTCGGTCCGGGTCACCGCCCTCAACTGCGGTATGTACTCGACGTATTGGCCGTTCGGTACGGCGGCGGCGAGGCTCACGTGCAGTTCCATCAGGAAGTGCGGGCAGACCGCGACGTTGTGACTCTCCGCCAGATGCGCGACCTTCAGCCACGGGGTGATGCCACCGATCCGCGCGGCGTCGACCTGCACGACGGACGCGGCACCGGCCTCCAGATAGCTGCGGAACTGCATGAGCGAGTACATGGACTCGCCCACGGCGACGGGGATGCGGGTCGCCGCCGCGAGCCGCGCGTGCCCGCTGATGTCGTCGGCGGGCAGCGGCTCCTCCAGCCAGTACGGGTCGTACGGTTCCAGCGCGGCCGCGAGCCGCAGGCCGGAGGACGCCGTCTGGGACTGGTTGGCGTCGGTCATGATGTGCAGCGCGGGGCCGACGGCCTCGCGGACCGCGCGCAGGCGTTCCGCGTCCTCGGCGGGATGCGGCCGGCCCACCTTGATCTTGACGCCGGCCCAGCCCAACTCCTGGGCGCGCAGGGCGCTTTTGACCAGTTCCTCGGCGCTCAGATGGAGCCAGCCGCCCTCGGTGTCGTAGACCGGCACCTCCTGGCGGTGTCCGCCCGCCAGTCGCCACAGAGGTTCGCCCGCCCGCTTGCACCGCACGTCCCACAGGGCGGTGTCGACGGCGGCGAGGGCGAGCGAGGTGATGGCCCCGGTGGTGGTGGACCGGGTCAGCGCGAACAGACGTTGCCACAGCGCCTCGACGTTGCGGGCGTCCTGTCCGAGGAGCGCGGGCAGCAAGTGGTCGCGCAGCAGGGCGAGTACGGAGCTGCCGCCGGTGCCGATCGTGTAGGAGTAGCCGGTTCCCGCGAGGCCGTCGGCCGTCTCCAGGTCGACCAGGACCGTCTCCTGTTTGACGAACGACTGCACCGCGTCGGTGCGGTCCTGCTCGACGGCGATGTCGGCCAGCCTCGCGGTCGCGGCCGTGATGATGCTGCTGCTCATTCAGCAAGTCCGGTTTCTGTCGGGGGAGTTGGCCATCAGCGGTGCTTGGCCGTCAGTGGTGGTCGGCCGTCAGCCGCAGGAGAGGATCTTGTCGGCGAACTGCTTCTTCAGTTCGGCGGTCTTCGCCTGCCGTGCCTTGTCGTAGCCGGCGACGTTCGCCTTGGTGACGACGAACGAACCCGAGTCAACCTCCACGCCGGGAGAGCGCACCGTGCACTGCTTCGTCTGGAGCAGCGCCAGCGCCCAGGTCCCGATCTCGGCCTGGCCGACCGGGTTCTGTACGACGGTGGCGGTGACCGTGCCCTGCCTGATGCCGCTGAGGATCTTGGCGTCGTCGTCGATGGCGATGACCTTCGCCTTCGACCCGGACGACTTGACGACGTCGGCCGCGGCGACGGCCGGGTTGTAGGCGGTGGCGACAATGCCCGTGATCTGACTGCCCTTTGCCGCCATCAGGTCGGACACCGCCTTCTGCGCGGTCTGTAGGTCCGTGTCGATGTCGGTGATGGTCTGGAGGAGCTTGACCTTGCCGCCCGACTCCTTCACAGCCTGGGCGACGCCCTTGATCCTCAACTGGGTATTGGCGTCGACGTTGTTGCCGGTGAGGTGGACCAGGGTGCCCTTGCCGCCCATGGCCGCGATCGCCGCCTTCGCGGCTTTGTAGGCGGCGAGTTGGACGTCCGTGGAGAGACAGAAGTCGGCCTCGTCCTTGTCGCCCGCGGGGCACGAACCCAGCGAAGCCACCGGGAAACCCTGCGACTTGAGGTCGGTGAAGGTCGAGTTGATGTCGGTGGGGGAGACGCCGAACACCCCGAACGCGTTGTAGCCGCGCGCCGCGAGCGTGGACAGCAGGTTGTTCTGCTTCTGCTGGTCCCACTCCGCCGTCTCGTCGAAGGCGACGGCTCCGAGGCCGTACGTCTTCTTCGCGGCGGCGCCCGCGGTCTTCCAGGGCTGGAAGTACGGGTGGGCGCCGCCCGGCACGAGGGCGACCTTGGTCCCGGAGCCGTCCACGAGTTCGGCGCCGGCGCCGGTCCGAGCGGCCGGCGCGGCCTGACTGCCCGACTGCGCACCCGAGTTCTTGTAGGTGCAGGCCGCTGTTCCCGAGGCCAGCAACACGGCCGCGACAACTCCGGGCAGGACAGATCTGGTTGGGAAGTGCATGACCCACCCCTGCGGATTCAGATAGGAATCAGATAGGAAATCGATGCGGCGATCGTGGGGGAGGAACCTGCGCCCGTCAAGACTTGCGGCACGAACAGGTGCGGTGGGTAGGGAGTTTGTCGCTCCGTGGGCTCGCACCCGCACCTCCTACTCGGCACGGCTGAGCGTGAAATCGTATAGGAAATACCTGCGTGTCGGCCTGGCCGTAAAGGTGCAGATCATTCCCGCGACTCGAAGATCGCAGGCCCGGCAGCCCTCTAGGATGGCTGGCTTCAGCGTTCGCGGGTGGGCAAGTCGCGGGCGTGCAAGGGCCGTTCACCGCAGGGAGTTGCGCATGGGTTCCGACATGGGTTCCGACGAGGTCTTAACCACGCCGCTGGACGGGTTGTCGGCCGGACCCGTGGTGCCGCGGCTGGTACTGGGCTCACGGTTGCGCGAACTGCGTGAGGAGCGGCACATCTCCCGCGGGGCCTCGGGCGACGCCATCCGCGCCTCCCGGTCCAAGATCAGCCGACTGGAGGCCGGCCGCCACCGCTTCAAGCCGCGTGACGTGGCCGACCTGCTCACGCTCTACGGCGTCACGGACGAGGCCGAGCGCGCGACCCTGCTGGCCCTCGCCGAGGAGGCCAACTCCCCGGCCTGGTGGCAGCACTTCAACGACGTGGTGCCCACCTGGACGCGTGCCTACCTCGGGGCCGAACAGGCGGCGAGCCTCGTCCGCTGCTTCGAGGTCCAACGCGTTCCCCACCTGTTGCAGACCCCCGACTACGCGCGCGCCTCCCTCAGGCTCGCCCACTCGGGCGCCGACGGGGTGGAACTCGACCGACGGGTCAAGCTCCGGATGACACGGCAGCGGATTCTGCGCCGGCGGCCGGCGGCACAGCTCTGGGCCGTGATCGACGAGGCGGCGCTGCGTCGCCCGGTGGGCGGGATCAGTACGATGCGCGCCCAGTTGAGGCATCTCATCGAGATCTGCCGGCTGCCGCAGGTCACCGTCCAGGTGATGCCGTTCCTCGCGGGCGGGCACGCGGGGGAGGCCGGGCCGGTCACCATCCTGCGGCTGCCCGGCGGCCGGCTCCCCGACATGGTCTACCTGGAGCAGAGGGTCACCGCCCTCTATCCCGACCGGCCGACCGAGATCGAGTGCTACTGGGACGTCATGAACCGGCTGGTGGTGGAGGCGGAATCGCCGGAGGAGACTCCGACGATCCTGCATCGCATTCTTCAGGAGACGTGATCCGTCAAAAGACTTGAACTGTCGGGCGGGTTCTAGCGCTTGAGGGCGACCCCGCCGTACTGGTGCACCTCCGCGGGCAGGCCCCAGGCACTGTCGTCGGGGCGCCAGCGGGAGCAGGACGCCACGCCCGGTTCGAGCAGTTCCAGCCCCTCGAAGAAGCCCGCGATCTGCTCGGGGCTGCGCAGGATGTACGGGATCGAACCACCCTCGTTGTACTGGCGGATGGCGTCGACGTAGGCCTCACTGGTGTCGGTGCTGTCGTAGTGGACGAGGTAGCTGCCGGAGGGCAGGGCGTCCACCAGGCGCCGTACGATCGAGCGCGCCTCGTCGTAGTCCTCGATGTGGCCCAGGATGCCCATCAGCATGAGGGCGACGGGCTTGTCGAAGTCCAGCGTCTTGCCGGCCTCGCGCACGATGGTGGCGGGGTCGCGCAGGTCGGCGTCGACGTAGTTGGTGACGCCCTCCGGGGAGCTGGTGAGCAGCGCGCGGGCGTGGGCCAGCACCAGCGGGTCGTTGTCGACGTAGACGATGCGGCACTCGGGGACCACCCGCTGGGCTATCTCGTGGGTGTTGTCCACGCTGGGCAGTCCGGTGCCGATGTCCAGGAACTGCCGGATGCCCTCCTCGGCGGCGAGATGACGGACGGCGCGGGCGAGGAAGTACCGGGCGGCACGGGCTCCGGTCTCTATGCCGGGGAAGATCTCGCGGAACGCGTCGCCGGCGACACGGTCCACCTCGTAGTTGTCCTTGCCGCCCAGCCAGTAGTTCCAGATCCGGGCCGACTGCGGCACGGTGGTGTCGAACCTGGCGAGCGGATCCTGCTCGGAGTTGTCTGCCGCTTCGGTCATGGAAGCTCCTGTGCGTGCGCGGTGAGAACCACGGACCGTCGAAGATCGGCCGTGGGCACCCACGTTATTCCCCCGTGGCACGACCCGTGTGCCGCGCCCGCCCCAACTGCGCGTACCGGCCCGCTCGTTGGCTTGTTCACTGCGCCCGGTGACGTGGAATCAGCCCTCTGCCGCGTGCCGGGTGAGGAATCCGATACCGGCCGCGACGGCGGCGAGTACGGCCACGCTGGTGAGGGCGGCGGGGAGGGAGTACCAGTCCGCCATGAAGCCGATGGCGGGCGGGCCCAGGAGCATGCCGCCGTAGCCGAGGGTGGAGGCGATGGCGACGCCGTCGGGGCCGGCGAGGGTGCCGGCGCGTTCGACGGCGACGGGGAAGAGGTTGGCGAGGCCGAGCCCGGTGATGACGAAGCCGAGGACGGCTGCCCACAGGGTGGGTGCGAGGGCGCCGAGCAGCATGCCGAGGGCGGCGGTCGCGCCACCGGAGACGAGGGTGCGGGTGCGGCCGAGGCGTTCGAGGAGCCGGGTGCCGGTGAGCCGGCCGGCGGTCATGGCGAGCGCGAAGCAGGAGTAGCCGATGGCGGCGGCGCCGGCGGTGGCGTCGAGGTCCTGTTCCAGGTGCAGGGCGCTCCAGTCGGCGAGGGCTCCTTCGCCGAAGGCGGTGCAGAGGGCGATCAGGCCGAAGGTGAAGACGAGGCCGCGGGTACGCGCGTCCAGGCGGCGTGGGGCGGTCTCCTCCTTCGGCGAGTCCGCGGGGGGTTCGGGGAGTGCCGGGGGCTGGAGGCGCAGCAGGCTGCGGCCAACGACGGCGGTGACGAGCAGGCCGGTCACGGTGAGGCCGAACAGATGCTGGGTCGGGGTGAGGACTCCGGCGACGAGCCCGCCGAGCCCGGCGCCGACCATGCCGCCGAGGCTGAACGCGGCGTGGAAGCTGGGCATGATGGGCCGCCGCATGGCCCTGACCAGGTCGACCGCCGCGCTGTTGAACGCGACATTGATCCCGCCGTAGGCCGCGCCGAAGACCAGGAGGACGAGGCCGAGGGTGAGCGGTGAGTGGGTGAGCGGGGGGAGGGAGACGCTCAGGGACAGCAACACGGCGCAGACGACGGTGACTTGGTGGTTGCCGTAGCGGTGGCAGAGGCGGCCGGTGAGCATCATCGTGATGACGGCGCCGGCGGAGACGCCGAGGAGTGCGAGTCCGAGGGTGCTGGCGGAGGCGCCGGTCTGTTCCTTGATGGCGGGGATGCGGACGACCCAGCCGGCGAAGATGAAGCCGTCGAGGGCGAAGAAGGCGGTGAGGGTGATCCGGAGGCGGGTCAGGTCGGTGGGGGTGCCCGGCGCGACGCTGCGCATTCTGGGTTTGTTTATTTGCGGCACAAAGTCAGGCTAGGCGGGGGCCGCGTCCAGGGCAAGAGGGCAGGCGGGCGCCTGGAGCGAGGTGCGGCTCGCCCCGGACGCTGCCCGTGGACCACCTCGGGGTGTCGGCGGTCGGATCCGGAGCGGCATGAACGGACGGGCGCGTCCGCCGACACCACCGCGCGCGGTTTCGCCGGCGGTGCCGCTCCGGGGATCCTTGGACGCCGTGTCGCCCAGGTCGGATTCGGTGACCGGGCAGCCGCTGTCCGGTACCGCGGCGGGTGGGGTACATGCGTCAGTCCGTACTGCGCAGGGCGAGCCAGGTCGCGTGGTCCACGATGCCGTCGGCGTCCAGCAGCCTGTCGCTCTGGAAGCTCTGTACCGCCGACTCGGTTCCGGCACCGAAGTCGCCGTCCACGCCGGTGCTCCCGACGTCGTATCCGCGCTTCGTCAGCATGCACTGCACCTGGAGCACACGCTTGCCGCTGTCGCCGAGGCGCGTGCGTCCGTTGCCGGGGTAGTACGTGCAGTCCGAGATCCAGGCCGGGGTCGCGGGCTCGGTGGTGGGCGGACCGCTCGGGGACGAGGAGGGGGTCGTGTCGGCCGGCGCGCTGGGATCGGCATCGGGAGCGGACGGAGTGCCGTGCACCCCCGGTGCGGAGGAGCCGGAGTCCTCGGGGCGCGTGGCCGCGCCGTCGGGGTTCGCGGCGCCGTCGACGCTCTTGCCGGAGGCGGGCCTCGCGTCCGAGGCCCCGGGTGCCGGTGAGAAGGCGGTGCCGCCGGGCACGGTGCGGCCGGTCGTCGTGGCGGACCCCGGGCCGGAAGCGGCGGGCGGGCCGTCGTCGTGACTGAACACGAAGACCCCCGCGGCCACCGCACAGACGGCGATGCCCGCGGCGACTGCCCGTACCGACTTCCTCCGTGCCCAGGTGCGGACTCCGCTCTCCTGGGGGTGTGCCGTTGGTGTGCCGGAGGCGGCGTCGGCGACCACCACCGGTGGTCCGGGAACGGGCGGACCGGACCGGCCGCCCTGCCCGGCCGGTGCCGACGGCATCGCCATCGCCATCGGCCGTTCGTCCGGAGACCGTAATCGGGCTTGCGCCGCGACGGGGAGGCGGTACAGCACCTCGTACGCCCGCTGCCGGGCCAGGAGTTGGCCGGCCAGCGGCTCGGGCCACACGGTCGTCTCGGTGCGTGCCCCGGCCGCATCGGTCAAGTCCTGCCCGGTGGGCCGCTGTTCGGGCTCCTTGGCCAGGCAGGCGGTCAGCAGCGAGCCGAGCGTCGCGTCCGCCGCCGAGATCTCGGCGAGCAGCTCGGGATCCGGCTCCTCGAACGCCACCCGGTGCATCACGTCGATCCCCGTACCGTCGCCGAACGGGGCATGCCCCATCGCCGCGTACACCAGCGTCCCGGCGAGTGAGAACACGTCCGACGCCGGGTCGGATCTGCCGGTCCTCAGGTGTTCCGGCGACATGTACGCCGGAGTTCCCACCCGGACACCCGTGCCGGTGATCGTGCTGGCGTCCATGGCCTTCGAAATGCCGAAGTCGATCACATGCGCGCCTCCGACGGACAACAGCACGTTGGACGGCTTCAGATCCCGGTGCACGATCCCCGTGGCGGCGAGGTCGGCCAGCGCCTGCCCCAGCTCCGCCACCAGACGCCAGACCGCGGCCGTCTCCAGGGCGCCGTGCTCACGTACGGCGTGCGCCAGATCGAGCCCCGGGAGGTACTCGGTGGCCATCCACAGCAACTCGTCCTGGAAGCCCGTGCCGCACAGTCTCGGTGTGTGCGACGTGCTGACCCGCTCGTGCACCGCCGCCTCACGCTCGAACCGGCGCCGGAAGCCGGGATCGTCCGCGTACTCCGGCCTGATCACCTTCACCGCGGCCAGACCGGGGCTGCCGTCCGCGGGACGTGCGAGGTAGACCCGTCCCATACCGCCGCTGCCGAGCAGGGCCAGCGGTGCGTAGGGACCGATGCGATCCGGGTCGCCGAGGCGCAGGGGTGCGGCACCGGTCTGCCGCAGTGCGGCGGCCTCGTTCGTCGCCAGGTCCGGTGGCAGCGGCCGCTGTTCTGACACGGATCCCCCGAAGTGATGTGCGCCGTACGTCAGTTCGGCCCGAGGATTGACGAGGCTATCCGAGCCGTGGCGTCCGTTCAGGGTTTCCCGCACTTCTGTTCCCCCGGAGGGCTGCTCGGGCTTGCGTCCTGGCAAGTGGTGTACGGATTCGACCTGATCCGTACGTGAGGTCAAGCGCAGAGGCGTGCCGAAGTGTCAGTACTCGGTGCGAGATCTGGCCGAGTTTCTGTGCTTGTGGGGTGTTGATCCCGCCGTAGGCCGCGCCGAAGACCAGGAGGGCGAGGCCGAGGGCGCTGGCGGCGGCGCCGGTCTGGTGCTTGATGGCGGGGATGCGGACGACCCAGCCGGCGAAGATGAAGCCGTCGAGGGCGAAGAACGCGGTGAGGGTGATCCGGAGCCGGGTGAGGTCGGTGGGGGTGCCCGGCACGGCTTTGCGCGTTCGGGGTTTGTTTATGTGCGGCACCGAATCAAGCCAGGTGGGGCCCGCTGGGGAAGACCGCCGACCTGGATCACACCCTCAAGGCGAATCTGCCCACTGTCTGCGCGACCCGCGGGGACTGTCCGAGAGGGGGCGACGCCTGGCGATGGGATTTCGGTGCTGAACGCAAGCCTATGACCTGCAAAAACGCTGGCCATCCCGGAGCCGTCGACGTCCATGGGGCCCAGTTCGGCGCCCGCTCCGAGCAGGGGCTTACAGCGAGATCGATGGCCTGCTCGAACTGCTGACGATGATGAGGCGGGCGGGATCGTATTCGACGCCGCAGGCTGCTCGCCGCGGCCGTAGGTGCTACTGGGGAGGATTGCCGTGTTTACGGACCGGTAGGTCGGCGTGCTTGGTGCGGAGCATCGCGAGCGAGGCGATCAGGACCGGACGGGTGTCGGCAGGGTCGATCACGTCGTCGACGAGGCCACGCTCGGCGGCGTAGTACGGATGCATCAGCTCGGCCTTGTATTCCTTGACCATGCGCGCACGCATCGCCTCGGGGTCGTCCGCCTCGGCGATCTGCCGGCGGAAGATGACGTTCGCCGCGCCCTCCGCGCCCATCACCGCGATCTCGTTCGTCGGCCACGCGAACGTCAGATCGGCGCCGATGGACTGCGAGTCCATCACGATGTAGGCGCCGCCGTACGCCTTGCGCAGGATCACCGAGATTCGCGGGACGGTCGCGTTGCAGTAGGCGTACAGCAGCTTCGCGCCGTGCCGGATGATGCCGCCGTGCTCCTGCGTCACCCCCGGCAGAAACCCGGGCACGTCCAGCAGGGTGACGATGGGGATGCTGAAGGCGTCGCACATCTGCACGAAACGGGCGGCCTTCTCCGACGCGGAGATGTCCAGCACACCCGCGAGAGAGGCCGGCTGGTTGGCGACGACGGCGACGACCTGGCCGTCCAGACGAGCCAGGGCGCACACGATGTTGGTCGCCCAGCGTTCGTGGACCTCCAGGTACTCGCCGTCGTCGACGATCTCCTCGATGACCCGGTGCATGTCGTAGGAGCGGTTGCCGTCGGCGGGTACCAGGTCGAGCAGGATGTCGCTCCGCCGCAGGGCCGGGTCGGCGGGTTCCACCGTCGGCGGGTTCTCCCGGTTGTTCTGCGGCAGCAGCGACAACAGGTAGCGGACCTCCTCCAGACAGGTCCGCTCGTCGTCATAGGCGAAGTGCGCCACTCCGGACACCGTGGCGTGCACGTCCGCGCCGCCCAGGCCGTTCTGAGTGATCTCTTCGCCGGTCACCGCTTGGACCACGTCCGGACCGGTGATGAACATCTGCGAGGTCTCGCGCACCATGAACACGAAGTCCGTCAGTGCCGGCGCGTATGCGGCGCCGCCCGCGCAAGGGCCCAGCATGACGCTGATCTGCGGGATGACGCCCGAGGCGCGGGTGTTGCGGCGGAAGATCCCGCCGTATCCGGCGAGTGCCGACACCCCCTCCTGGATCCGGGCGCCGGCACCGTCGTTCAGCGACACCAACGGCGCGCCCGCCGCCAGGGCCATGTCCATGACCTTGTGGATCTTCGTGGCATGGGCCTCGCCCAGTGCGCCGCCGAAGATCCGGAAGTCGTGCGCGTAGACGAAGACCGTACGACCGTGGACCGTGCCCCAGCCGGTGACCACCCCGTCCGTGTAAGGGCGCTTGGCCTCCAGCCCGAAGCCCGTCGCCCGGTGCCGTCGCAACGACTCGACTTCGTGGAACGAGCCCTCGTCCAGGAGCAGTTCGATCCGCTCCCGTGCGGTGAGCTTGCCTTTCGCCCGCTGCGCCTCGGTCGCCTTCTCGCTCGGTCCGCGCCGGACCTCCTCACGGATCGCGGCCAACTCCGTGACCCGCAGTCGCGTGGCCGCCGACGCGTCGGCAGTCGTCAGTACCTCCGCCATCACTGCTCCTGTTCGTCGGTCGGTTCGTCACGGCTGCCGGGAGGAGTCGTCCCCGCGGCGCGGGCCGGGGTCAGTCGAGATCGGGGACCCAACTGCCGTGCAGCCCCAGCGGGACCGTCACCGGTAGGTGCACCACCGCCACGGGCTCCCCCGCGATGTCCTGGGCCGACAGCACGACCAGATCGGTCGCGCCGCGGTCGGGATCGGAGACCAGGGTGAGCAGATAGCCGTGGTCCTCGGCGCCGTCGGGGGAGGCCGGTGCGAATACGGCCTCGCTCACCGCGTGCCCGGCCGGGAAGGCATGTGTCTCGGTCTCCCCCGTACGGAAGTCCCGTTTGAGGACGGCCTCCCCGCTCCTGAGCTGGAAGGTGCCGAGGCCGGAGACGGTGTAGCCGTAGCGGTGCGGGCGGGACACCAGTCGCTCGTCGATCCGCGGGTACTCCTGCGCCCGGTCGTCCAGCGTCTCCTGGACCGTCTTGCCGCTCGCGAGGTCCAGCGTCCAGCGCTCCAGCACCGGCGGCGGGTTGTCGTCGAGTCGGCCACCCTGGAGCATCCTGGGGAACTTCACGAGGTCGACCACGACGTGCTCGCCGTCGTCGTAGGCGTTGAGGGTGTGGAAGACCCAGCACGGCTCCACCTCGAACCAGCGGACGGAGTCCGCGTCACCGTCCCGCGGCAGCAGACCCACCCGTGAGGGGTGCGCGTCGTTCCAGGCGTACGGGAAGGACGCGCCGGTCATGGCCAGGTCCATGCTGAAGGTGACTGGAAGGTCGTAGATCACGGCGAATCGGTCGGTCAGGGCCAGGTCGTGGATGAGGGGGCTGTCCGACACCGGGATGTCCACTGTGCGGGTGATCAGCCCTGCGGAGTTCAGCACCGAGTACTGGACGTGCGGCCAGCCCCAGAAGTACGCGACGGCGTGCAGGTCGCCGGTGTCCGGGTCGCGCTTGGTGTGCGCGGAGTAGGTGCCCGGCAGCGTGCCGCCGAAGTCGGTGGGGCCCAACGAGCCGAGTTCGTAATCCAGTTCGTACGGGGTCGCACCGCCCTCGCCGAGCGCGAGGGTCCGGCCGGCATGTCCGATGACGTGGGTGTTCGGCGCCGCGTCGATGTCGGAGAACAGCGGGCCCGGCGTCCAGTCCTCGCCGAGCGCCCCCGCGATCGCCTTGGAGCGCACCCAGCGGTTGCGGTACCACTCGGCCCGGCCGTGTCGCAGCCGTATCCCGTGGACCATGCCCGCGCCGAGGAACCAGTGGTAGGCCTCGGCGTCCTCCAGCCCCAATGGGTTGGGGCCGTTGCGCAGATAACGTCCGTTCAGCTCGGCCGGGATGCGTCCTGTCACCGGCAGGTCGAACGTCGTGGTCTCTTCCGTGGCCGGGGCGAACGGTCCTTCGAGATAGCGGTTGCCCATGGGTGCTCCCGTAGCGTCGGTCCGATACGCCGATGCTCACAGCGGGGGCTAAAGACCACCTTGCGTGTCGCTACCGCACCAACATGTGACGTGGGTCACCGACCCGACCACGTACGTGCTTTCGCTGATGCGTACAGATATTCGGCCGTGACAGGCTCGACCGGCCAGATCGTAGGAGTCGAGGCACACCTGACGGGGGCACGTTCATGCGCTACGAGATCCTTGGTCCGCTCCGCGTCAAAGACGAAGAGGAGGTCGTCACGGTCAGCGCCCGCAAGATGCAGGTGCTGATGGCCGCTCTCCTCATCCGCTCGGGGGAGATCGTCTCCTGCGAGCAACTCATCGCGGAGATCTGGGGCGACAGGCCGCCCCGGCAGGCCACCGCCGCTCTGTACGTCTATATTTCGCAGCTCCGCAAGATCCTCGAACGGCCCGGCGGACCGCGCGTCATCGTCACCCGCCCGCCCGGTTACCTGATCGCGCCGCAGGAGGGCCAACTGGACCTCCACACCTTTCAGGACCTGGTCAACCAGGGGCGCGCGGCGGTGCGCGAACACCGCCACGCCGACTCCGTCGCGCACTTCACGTCGGCTCTGGACCTGTGGCGGGGGCCCGCCCCGGTCGACACCTCCAGCGGCCCCATCATCACCGGGTTCACCGCCTGGCTGGACCAGATGCGGTTGGAGTGCACCGAGAAGCTGGTGCAGGCCAACCTCCAACTCGGACTGCACAGCGAGCTGATTCCGCTGCTGTTCGCGTTGATCGCCGAGTATCCCCTGCACGAGGCCTTCTACCGGCAGTTGATGCTCGCGCTGTACCACTCCGAGAGGCGGGCCGACGCGCTCCAGGTGTACCGCTCGGCCCGTCAGGTGCTCCAGCGGGAGCTGGGCCTCGAACCCGGGCGTGGGCTGCGAGAGTTGCACCAGGGCATCCTCGGTACCGACTACTCCGGTATCCGGCAGGTGGTGTGATCGTGGGGCGCAGCACCTGGTTCCGTGGCTATGTGGCGGCCCCGCTGGGTGTGCCGCGACTGCTCTGTCTGCCGCACGCGGGCGGGAGCGCGAGTTTCTACCACCCGCTGGCGCTGCGGCTCGGCGCGGACATGGAGACGCTGGCGGTGCAGTACCCCGGTCGACAGGACCGGCGGACGGAGGAACCGGTCACGGACATCGGACGGCTGGCCGGGCACATCGTGGCGGCGCTGGACGCCGAGGACGAGCGCCCGCTCGCACTGTTCGGGCACAGCATGGGCGCGGTCGTGGCCTTCGAGACCGCCCGACAGCTGTCTGCCGCCGCCCGCCCGCCCGCCGTACTGATCGTCTCGGGACGCAGGGCACCCTCCCGGCAGGTGCCGGAGACCGTACACCGCCGTGACGACGCGGGCGTCCTGGAGGAACTGCGCAAGCTCGCGGGCACCGACGCGCGGGTGCTGGGCGACCCGGAGCTGTTGGAGATGATTCTGCCGGCGATCCGCGCGGACTACCGGGCACTGGCCGGCTACCCCGTCACGGACGCCTTGGTGGACTGTCCGCTGGTGGCGCTGACCGGTGACCGGGACCCCGTCACTCCCGTCGAGGACGTCCTTGCCTGGGCCGGGCACACCACGGCCGCCTTCGCCTCCCAGGTGTTCCCCGGCGGTCACTTCTATCTGGCGGAGCAGCAGGACGAGGTGGTGCGGTCGATCCGCGACGCGGTGAAGTCCTGGGCCTGACACGGGGGAGGGCCCGCCGGCTGCTCGTTCGGACCGGCGGGCCCTTTTTCGTACCTCTCTCGGTGTCGTCGGCCGCGGTGACATGTGCGGCGGCAGCCGTGGCGTTCTCAGTCGGTGGCGCCGTGGGCGGCTGTCTCCGCGGCCGATGCGGTGTGCGTGGACTGCGGTCCGGTGGTGTAGGGGGCGAGAGACTCCAGGGACTCCTTCACCTCGTGCAGCACGTCGGCGGCCTCCGCGCCGTCCACCACGCGGTGGTCGAAGGCGAGATTCAGCCGCAGCAGCGGGGCGGTGGTGATCTCCCCGGCGCGGACCACCGGTCGTTCCTCCACGCGGCCGAGTCCGAACGTGAGGGTGGTGCCGCCCACCGAGTGGAAACCGTGTACGTCCCGGTGACCGAGCGAGGTCACCGCGAAGCCGCCCATCATCGCCTCCCGCCGCGCCAGTGAACGCCTTGACAGCCTGAACACCGCACGGCCGACGGGCTCCGGCAGCCGTTGCAGCGAGCGCACGGGTGCGAACTCAGGCATCCGTTCCGGGTCCCCGTCCCGGTAGTGGGCCACCTGCCGCTGGATGTCCGCCAGGGACGCCGTGTCCAACCCTGGCAGCACCGCCGACAGGACCACCCGCCGGCCGCTGAGCCGCTTGTCCAGAGTGATCTTGGCGGAGGCACCGGTGAAGGACCGGACCCGATGGCCGAACAGTCCCCGGTGGACCGCCGCGTTGGCATCCGGGTGGGCTGCCACGACCCGCGCCGCCGTGTGCAGGACATAGGTGAGGGTCGAGTACGCCTCGCCGTCCGTCCTGGCCGCCGCCCGGTGCGCGAGCACTCGCGTCATGTCGACGTCGGTGTCGAGAAAGACCGGCGCGAAGTCGGCGACATGGCCGAGGAAGTAAAGGGTGTGCAGCCGCGCGCGGGGGAAGGGGGTGCCGTTCACCGCGGCACCGTCAGGGCGTAGACATGGGCGAGGCTGGGAGCCTCCAGGACGTCCGGAAGGGACAGGGACCGGCCGGTCTCGCGTTCCAGGACGGTCAGCAGCGTCAGCAGATGCAGTGAGTCCCAGCCGGGCAGCGCGTCGAAGCCTGCTTCCACGTTCTCACGGGTCACCTCCAGGCCTGTCTCGTCGCGGACCAGGACGACGAAGTCGTCGATGCTGTTCACAGCGTGCTCTCCTCATGGACCGGGGAGGCCGGGCCGGTGCCGGTCCGGTCGTCCAGCGTGATGTGCGGCGGCGGCGCGGGCAGTTCCGCCAGATCGTGGCGGAACGCGGTCACGGTCTCGTCCCGCCCGACCACCTTGAACCCGCCGCGCTCCAGGAAGTCCCGCACCTTGCCGTTCTTCGCCGTCAGCCGGTGGCTGCCGGTCACCTCCAGGACTCCGTCGGCGCGAGCGGTGCGCAACACCGCGGCCAGGCAGGCCTGTTCGATGCCACGGGAGAACACCCGGCAGCTCAGCAGGAAATTGCCGATGTCCAGCCGGTCACCCTCCCGGTGCAGCAGCACCGCCCCGACCAGCCCGTGGTCTCCGAAGCGGTCGGCGGCGTGGATGGTGAGTACGCGAGCGCTCGGATCGGCCAGCAGGTCGCCGACCGCGGTCGGCTGGAGCCGTACCGTCGTCAGGTTGAACTGATTGGTGCGCAGCGTCAGTTGGGAGACGCGGGTGACGTCGTCCGGGTCCGCCGGGGCGATCCGCACCTGAGTGTCGAGTTCGCGCAGATAGCCGTCGAGAGAGTCGAAGCTCTCCAGGAAGGTCTTCCGCTCGGCCTCCTGGCGGTAGCGGGCCGGACGCGCCCGGTCGTCGGCGGTCAGTCCGGCCACGTCGAAGTGCCCACCGGCCAACAGATGCCCGGCGTGCCGGGCGGGCTCGTCGTCGAGCTGGACGACGGCGACCTCCGGCAGTTCGTGCCGGACCAGCCCGCACTCGTAGGGATTGTCGTCCACGAAGACAAAGCTGTCGGTGCCCAGGTTGAGCACCCGGGCGAGTTCCCGCAGGCTCTCGTGCTTGGGCCGCCAGCTCGCCGCGACACTGACGAAGTCCTCCTCCCTCAGCACCATGCCGGGGTGGGTGCGCAGCACCTCCCGCACGGCCTCCGGGTCGTTCTTGCTGACGATCGCCAACAGCACGCCCTGAGAGCCCAGTTGTCGCACCACACGCTGGAAGTCCTGGAACGCCGCACCGCGGTACCCGTCGCCCAGCTCGATGCCGTCCGGCCCGTCGTCGCCGAGAACACCGCCCCACAGTGTCCCGTCGAGGTCGAGGGCCAGCACCTTCCTGGTGCGTCCGGTGAGCCGACGCGCGAGGGGGCCGATCTGCCGGGCGTAGCGGCCGAGCAGAGCGGGCGAGAGGTTCGCGTGCGCGTAGGCGCGCAGCCGGACGTCCTCGACCGGGACCCCCTCGCCGGTCAGGGCGCCGAGATCCACGACGACCGACGACGGATACTGCTCCGGCAACGCCAGTATCCGGGCGTTCGCCTCGTACCAGAGCCGCCCCAGCCGGGCCCGTGCGCTCTGGTCGGTGCTCAGCGCCGTCAGGGACGCGGGCAACGGCAGTGTGTTGAGGACGAGCACCGCCTTGCTGCGCTCGGTGAAGCGGGCCGCGAGCCCCTCGACCGTGCGGACCTTCTCCTCCAGAGCGCGGGCGACGTCGTCGACGTCCCACGGCGACGGCAGCGCGTCCAGCACCACGGTGTGGTCCAGCAGACAGAGCACCAGGTCGGGGGATGCCGCGTACAGACCGCTCTCCGGGTCGGCCAGGTCGAAGACCCAGGAGTCGAAGTCGGACATCATCGGGCGGACGACGACGCCGGCCGCGGCGAACTCCGCGGTCAGTGCCGGGACCAGCTCCGCGAGCGTGCCGTGCCCGGTGACGGCCACCGTGAGCGAGGCCAGCCCAGGATGCGCCGACAGCAGGTCCGCCGGATCGAGAGCGGCCAGCCGACGGCCCGCGCTGGCCCGCCCGTTGTCGTCGAGCGCGTCGAGCAATGGACCGATCCGGGGGAATTCCGCGAGGAGCGTGCCGTTCCTCTGCAGGGCCAGCAGTTCGTTCAACGCGTCCGGTTGGCTCGTCACCATTGCGGTCCTTCCGGGAAATAGGCAGGGCTCGGGCTGCGCCACCCACATTCCGAGACCGCTCTAAAGACGCACTTACGCGTCCCTTGCCGCATTCCCCGGTTCCGGTTCCGCCGTGGCCCGTCGATCGGACGGCCACGGCGGAACCGGGGCTCACCAGGCCCGGACCTGGTGCTCGCTCCCGGCCGCCTGCGGGGTGGGCGAGCCGGTCTGTCCGGCCGCTCCCGCCAGCAGCAGTGCCAGCGAGGTCCGCGAGTCCACATTGAGCTTCCGGTAGATCCGGGACAGGTGCACCTCGACCGTGCGCGGGCTGACCGAGAGCTGCCGGGCGATCTCCCGGGTCTTCCTGCCGTCGCCCGCCATCGTCGCGATCTCCCGTTCCCGGGGCGTGAGTTCGGCCATCGCCACGGGCTCCGCCTCTGGCGCGCGCAGATGCCGCAGAAAGTGCACGATCGTCTCTGAGCCGATCCGGTGGGCGAGTTCGTCGGCGAACTGCATCATCGACGCCGCGTCATCGGCGCGGCCCGCGGCAGCGGCACAGGACGCGCCGGCCATCAGGGCGAGCGCCTGTTCTCGGGTCATTCCCTCCGACGAGAAAAGGAACGCCGCCGTCCGGTAGCTGTCGAGCGCAGCCCCCAACTCGTCGCGGGTGCGCAGGGCGTGACCCCGGGCGATGCCGGCGTGAGCCTGATGCGAAGCACGTCCCGTGAGGCGCGCGACCTCCTCGGCACGGGCCGCCCAGCCGTCCGAGGTCTGCACCGGATCAGCCGGCGCCGAGAAGGACCGGCCCGACTCCATCACCGCTCCGGCCAGCAGTTCGAACGACCGGGCGCGCAACGCGAACGGCATTTCCTGCAGCGTCGGGCCGCCGCCGGTGTCGAAGGTCAGGGTCACCGCCCTGCGCCGGTCCCCGCGCAGGCGTGCCACGGTCGCCAGGGCGAAGGGGGCGGCCAGCGCCCAGCGGAACCGCTCACCCTGCAAGACCGTCACGGCTTCCTCCGCAAGCCGGACCGCGTCCTGTTCGGGCTCCGCCCAGGCCGCCCCGAGCGCCTCGACGGCGAGGGCGAAGCCGTGGACGTGCCGGGCGTTCGACTCCTGGGCCAGACTGCCGGCCTCACGGGCGAGTTCCTGGCTCACCGAAGGCCGGCCGATCTGCAGATGCGTCACGGCCAGTCCCAGCAGCAGGACCGGCAGCAGATGATGCTGGCCGTACTTCCGGGCGATGGCCGTACCACGGGCGAAGTGCCGTTGCGCACTGTGGAACTCGCAGGCCAGCGTCTCGCCCCAGGCGAGCGTCGTCAGGTACGGCAGATGGGAGGCCAGGTCCAGGTCGGTGAACCGGTCGATGAGCGCGGCCGCCTCCGCGAGCGCGGCCGTGGCGGCGTCCATCCGGTTCTCCTGGGCAGCGCCGAGCCCTTGCAGGGCCAGCGCGCCGGCCTCGGTGAGCCCCGAGCGGTGGGAGCGGGCGATCCGCAGCGCCAGATCGATCCTGCCGGGGGCCGGCGGGCGGCCGTCGATCGCCGCGATCAGGCTCTCCACGACGATCATCTCGACCGTCTCCAGCGGGGGTTCGGGCAGGTACTCGAACCGGGCGAGCTCCGCTCCGAGCAGTGCGTCGGCCTCGGCGTGGTTGCCCAGCAGCACTTCCACCTGTGCGTAGAGGGCGATCGTTGCCGGGGAGAGCATCTCGTGTGCGGAGCGCAGCGCGTGCAGCAGGTCACGCCCGGCCTCCAGCCCGCCTCCCGTGGCCACCGCCGTGGCCAGGATGGTGGTGAGTGCCCGGCGGGGCGCCTCGTCCTCGGCCGGTGTGATGGCGAACGCCGCGCGGGCCCAGCGTGCCGCTGACTGCGGGTCCGTCAGCAACGCCTCGCGTGCGGCCTGGTGCAGGATCCCTACGTCCCCGGGAAGAGGGTCGCCCAGGCAGTGTTCGAGGTGGGCGGCGAGTTCCGCCGCGGACGCCGCCCGCGCGGCCAGGTGGGTGGCGGCTCTGCGGTGTCCGGCGGCCAGCCAGGCGGGGTCGGTCTCCTGCCCGACGAGCCGGCGCAGCAGCGGGTGGCGGTAGGAGAGCCGGATGCCCACGGCTCGCAGGATGTCGCGTTGCAGGAGGCCGTCGAGCGCCTCGACGGTACGGGAGACGTCGAACTCGGTGACCGCCGCGATGGATTCCAGGTCGAAGGACCTGCCGCCGAGCAGGGCCGCGGCGCGGGCGGCGGCCAGTTCGTCGGGGCCCAGCCGGGTGATCTCGGCCAGGACGGGGGCCGCGTACCGCTCCTTCACGGCGCCGTCCGGGTCGGACTCGGCGAGGGCCAGCAGAAACAGGGGTACACCCTGGCTGAGCCGGTGCAGTTCGAGGAGCCGGGCATCCGAGGCCGGCATCCCGAGGATGCGAGCGGATTCCGCCGGGGCGAGCGGGCCGAGATCGATGCGCTGGACGGTGCCCTGCTCCACGCCCCGCGCGAGTACCGTGCGCAGGGTCTGGGGGAGTTGCTTGGGGCGGTGGGTGAGGACGAGCAGCAGCGGCACCGTCGCCGTACGCCGCATCAACTGCTCCAGCAGGTCGGCACCGACCCGGCCCGACCATTGGAAGTCGTCGAGCAGGACCACAGCACGGCAGTCGCCGGCCGGCGAGGGGAGGGAGCGCAGCGTCTCGTGGAGAAGACGTCCGTTCGTCGGGGCCGGCGCGTCGGAGAACGGCGATCCGCCGTGCACCGGGATGCTTTCCGGACCAGTCGATTCCGCATAATGCGCATTCAGCACCGCCAATCCCATGCGCTGAGCTCTCGCGGATATCGCCGCCAGTATGCGAGACTTTCCCGTGCCGGGCGCTCCGGCGATTTCGATGATGCGCCCCTGGCCGCCTTTCAGTGCAATCAGCGCGCTGTGCAGCGATTCCATCTCCGTCCGCTGCGACACCGGTATGGGAATTCCGGAACCAATAGTGCCAGACGTCATGATGCCACCCCGTTGAATGCAGGAACGCACGATGAAAAGGGGTCGCCGCGACAGTCCGCGGCGAGTCTCACCGCCGTGGCAGCGACGCGGCACCCCCAGCCGAACGCCCGCGCCTGTACTCGCCGTTGAGCAGCAGGCGCCCGCGGAACGGTCTGGGCGGCCGGCGGTCGCCCACGGCGTAGATACATCGACACCGACTCGGTCCGGGCGGGAGGGCGACGTCGTGATCGATCGAAAGGCGCCCGTCCATCACGGAGGTGGCAGAATCACACACCGCCTAGCCTTTCCGTTGCGATCATTCTCATGCCGAAATCTATATCAAACCGACACTGAGCGTCAAGATGATCGATCCGGCGTGAATGTTGCGGCTGCTGACGTGCAGAAATTATGCTTTGTTTCTCCTTTAGTGGCACTTTGGGCAGACGGTGTGGACTTCCGTTATGACCGTTGCCTACGTGGTCGGAGGCCGCGTCAACCTCGACGCCGCGGCGACCGACAGTTTCCATGAGTCCTTCGCGCCCGTCCGGGAGGTCTATGCGCGTGCGGCGCAGTGGACCGGCCTGACGGGCGCCCAGTTGCGTACCGAGGAACTGCCCGCCGACCAGGAGGAGCGGCAGAGCCGCGGCTCGCTGCGCCAGGCCGCCCTCGTGCTCGGCATCGCCGACGTCCTCGCGGAGCGTGGCGTCGCGCCGTCCGTGACCGGCGGAGTGAGCCTCGGCGGGATGACGGCCGCGGCCCTGGCCGGAGCTCTCGACCGGGAGCACTACCTGCGCTTCCTGCACCGGCAGCGTCTGGTGCCGCACCTGCCGCCGGACGCGCCGGAGCAGGCCGTGGCCCGCGCCTTCGTACCGGCCGAGGACGACCCGGCCGACTACTACGGGGAAGCCCGGCCGGGGGTTCATCTCGCCGGGGACTTCGGTCCGGTACTGGAGGGCACCAAGCGGATGCTGCTGCTCGGCGGTCATCGCACGGCCGTGGCGGACCTCGCCGCGTCACTGCCGGAGCGGACGGTGGTCGTCCTGGAGGGGCAGACCATCGCCGCGCACACCGAACTGCGCACCCATGAGCGGGAGTTCCTGGCCCCGTACGTCCGCACCATGCCGTTCACCGCCCCCGGGGTGCCGGTCTGCTCCGCGGTCCAGCCCGAGCCCAGGGCCCTGACCACGGCCGATGAGGTCCGCGACCTGTTCGACCGCAACCCCGTGGCTGCCATCACCATGCCCGGAATGCTTGCCGAACTGGAGCGCCACGGCACTCGGTTGGCCATGATCTTGGGGAAATCGATACCGAAGGGAGTCATCGATTTTCCCTTCCCGGTCATCCACATCCACGAGCCCGCGGACCTCGACGAGGCGGCGGCCGCAGTGGCGGAACTGTCCGGCAGTACGGCCCGTGCCTGACCGCCGGGCGGGCGTGCCGCTCTCCGTGCTGGACATCGCGCCCGTGATACGGGGCTCCACGGCCGCACAGGCGCTGCGGGACACACTGGACCTCGCCCGCCATGCCGAACGTCTCGGTTATCTGCGCCACTGGTTCTCCGAACACCACAGCACCCTCAGCCTGGCCGCCTCGGCGCCCGCGCTGCTCGTCGCCGAAGCCGCCCGGGCCACCGGCACTCTGCGGGTAGGGGCCGGCGGCGTCCTGCTCGCCCACCAACGGCCGTTGGCGGTCGCCGAACAGTTCTGCACCCTGGCCGCCTTCCACCCGGACCGCGTCGACCTCGGCGTCAGCCCCTCGGTGGGCACCATGAACCCCGCCGTGCAGATCGCGCTGCGTGGCGAGCCCGGCCCCTTGGCGGCGGACGCCTTCGCCGGGCGCACGGAGGAACTGCTCCGGCTGCTGGACCCGGCGGACACCGACGAGGCGGTGACGGTCACTCCCCGCCCGGACAGCTGGCCTCCCGTGTGGTTGGTGGGCCGTGACGAGACGGACGGTGCGCTCGCCGGCCGGCTCGGCCTGCCCTTCGTCTTCGGGTACCACTTCAGCCCGCACGCCGTCGACGGCGCTCTCAAGGCGTACCGGCACGCCTTCCGGCCCAGTGCCCGGTGGCCGAAGCCATACGTCGTGCTGGACGTGATGGTGCTGCTCGCCGAGAGCGAGGCGCGGGCGCGGTATCTCGCGAGCCCCCTGGAAGTGGCCGCGCTCCAGATGGGCGAGGGACGGCTCGGGCCCTACCTGCTCCCCGAGGAGGCGGCGACCGCCGGCTACACGGAGGAACAACGCGCCCGCGTACGGGGTCAGTTCGACAGCCAGGTGGTGGGGGACCCGGCGACCGCGCGCCGGACCCTCACCGCACTGCTGGAGCGCACGGGGGCCGACGAACTCATGGCGATCACCATCGTCACCGACCACGCGGCCCGGCTGCGCTCGTACGAACTGCTGGCCGAGGTCGCCGCGGAGCTGCGGACGCGATAGACCTCGCCCCCCGATTCCCCTCCCCCCCCGCTCGTTGTCGCCCGAGCGGGGGGAGCCGTCGTTCCGGGCCACGCACCCCGGACGGAGGAGGACCCGCCTAGGCAGCCGGACCGAACCAGGTCTCCAGCGCGACGGTGAGGCCCTTGTCGTCGGTGCCGGCCCAGGCGACGACGCCGTCGGGGCGGACGAGCACACCGGGCGCGTCCAGCTCCGGTACGGCCGGGATCCCGACGCGGGTCACCCGGTCCGCCCAACCCGGGAGGGAGCCGGGAGAGCGCGGGTCGCCTTCGCGAGCCAGCAGGACGCCCCGGCCGCTGTGTACGGCCGGGACCGCGGCCTTGGGCAGCACGGGCAGCGGACGGCCGATCAGCGGGGAGAACCCGGCGGAGTCGCCCGGCAGGACCCGCTCCAGCGGATACCGCACGGTGGTGACGGCGCCGACCAGATGCTCCACGACCGGCGGGAGTTCGACGAGTTCGGCGAACAGGGAGCGCAGCGGCTCCAGCTCCTCCAGCGGGTGCAGCAACGCCAGTTGGGCGCGCATCACGCGGACCGCGCGCTCACCGACCGGGCGCCGCTCGGTGTCGTAGCTGTCCAACAAGCCTTCCGGCGCCGTGCCGTCGACCTCGGCGGCGAGCTTCCAGCCCAGGTTCACCGCGTCGTTGAGGCCGGTGTTCAGCCCGTGTCCGACGGCGTGGAAGTGGGTGTGCGCGGCGTCACCCGCCAGGACGACCCTGCCCTTGCGGTAGCTGTCCGGGAGACGGGTGGTGTTGCCGTAGCGGGCCGTCCAGCGCGGTCGGCCCCCGGTCACCGGTGCCCCCGCCACGCGCAGCACACTCTCCCGGACCTCGTCGAAGGTCACCGGCACCTCATGGCCGGGCGTGTCACGGGCGAACTCGGTGGTCATGACGTGATGGAAGCCCTCGTCGGGAATGACGCCGTACAGCCCGGCCGGGCCGGTGCCCGCGCCCTCCGGGCCGGCGTACCCCTCCACCTGCGCGACCAGCCCGTACCAGGACGGCCCACGGGGCGGTGCCACGAAACCCGCGGCATCGCGGACGGTGCTGTTGCCGCCGTCCGCGCCCACCAGGAACGCGCCCTCGACGCGGTACTCGCCGTCGGCGCCGCGCACGGTGACGGTCACCCCGGCGTCGTCCTGCTCGACCGCCAGCACCTCGTGACCGCGCCTGATCTCGGCACCGAGGGCCACCGCATGGTCCTCCAGAGCCGCCTCGACCCGGTTCTGCGGGACGATCAGCCAGTAGTCGTCGGGGGACGCCTTGGCGAGATCCATCGGCAGATGGGCGAAGTGCACCGCGGGCCAGCGCGGCAGCTCGCCCAGCCCGGCGAGCAGCCCCCGCCGTTCCAGGACGTCCGCCGACCGGCCGTGCAGCAGCCGGGAGAACGCCTCGGTGTCGCGGTGCGCGCGTCGTTCGAGGACCATGGCGGGCACACCGTTCAGCCGCAGCTCGGCGGCGATCAGCAGGCCGACCGGGCCGCCTCCGGCGATGATCACAGTGCGGGTCATCCGGGACTCCTTAACGGGTGGTGGGCAGTGAAGCGCTGAGGAAGCGGGCCAGTTCCGTCGGCGTGGGGAAGTCGTAGATTCCGGTGGCCGGGACGGACAGACCGGCCACGTCCCGCAGCCGGTTGTTGAGTTCGAGCGCGGTCAGTGAGGCGAACCCGATGCCGAGGAACGCCTCGTCCGCAGGCACGTCCTCCGGCCCCGGAAGCCCCAGCACGACCGCCGCCTGGGTACGGACGAGATCCAGGAGCACGGCCGGCCGGTCCTCGCCGGTCGCCTCGGCCAGGCGCCGCCGCCACGACAACGGCCGGCCCCCGGCCGCCGCCCTCCGCAACAGCCGGGCCGCCGGCGGCAGTTCGGACAGCAGAGGGCGCGAGCGGTCCCCGGCGAACTCCGGCAGCAGCCGCTCCCAGTCCGGGTCGGCGATCACCAGTCGTGCGCCGCCCTCACCGAACGCGCGGGCCAGCTGGTCCATCGCCGCCTCCGCGACCACTGGACGCAGCCCGTGCCCCCCGGGGCCCTCCACCGTGCCGTGCCGTGACCAGGGACCCCACAGCAGCGTTGAGGTGGGACGGCCGTGGGCGGTCCTGTGCCCGGCCAGCGCGGTGAGATACGCCTGCGCCGGGCCCTCGTTGGCCGCGCCGGGTCCGCCGAGGAGCCCGTTGGCGCCGGCCAGGAACACCAGCACCGTGCCGGACGTCCGGTCGGCGATGCCGGCCAACGCCTCCGCCTGCGCCCGCACCCGGTCCAGCTCCCGACCGGCGCGGTCCGCGTCGAGCGTGGCGGTGGGCGGCGGCCCGGGCGGGACCACGGTGTGCACGACGGCGGCCGGCGCCAGGTCCTGGACCTCCGGCGGGGCCAGGTCCTGCCGGCCGGACGGGTCCCACACCGCGATGGTCACCCTGGCGCCGTGCTCGGCCAGATACGGGTCCACCTCGGCCGGGTCGCCGGGAGCACAGGTCAGCAGCAGATGTTCGGCTCCGTGCCGGGCGAGCCAGCGGGCCGCGTCCCGGCCCAGCCCGGTCGTGCCGCCGGTGACCAGGACCGTGCCCGGCGGCACCTTCACCTCGTCGTGGCGCGGCGCCGGGGCTGCCACCAGACGACGCCCGTACAGGTCCGATCCGCGAACGGCCACTTGGTCCTCGCCGTCCGGCGCGACCAGGAACCGGGCCAGCCGCGCCGCGGAGCGCGGGTCGGGAGCCGTGCCGGACGGCAGGTCGACGATCCCGCCCCATGTCTCGGGACGCTCGACGGACAGCCCGTGGGCCAGTCCCCACACGACGGCCTGCGCCGGGTCGGGCCCGGCGTCGACCTCGTCGACCGCCACGCCGTGCGCGGTGACCGCCCACAACGGGGCCCGGAGCTCCGCGGACGCCAGCGCGTCGAGCGTCCGCAACGTGGCGGTGACGGGGTCGGTCGCTTCCCGCGCGGGGAACGCCAGTACCCCCGCCCACGCCCGACCGTCGAGCGCCGCATCCGGTATCTCCGCGGCCCGGACCACCTCGGCTCCCCGGGCGGTGAGCGCGTCGGCGACGGCGTCCACCGTCGCGCCGCCGTGCAGGGGATCGGCAGGCGAGAGCAGTACCCAGGTACCGGGAGGCGGTGTCCGGTCCGGTGCCGGGACGGGGCGCCAGGTCAGACGGTGGGGCCAGTGCGGCCGACGGCGCCAGGCGGCCAGCGCGTCCAGGACGGGCCGTAGCGGACTGGTCCGCTCCAGGTGCAGGATCTCCGCGACGGACGCGGGGTCGGCGCGGTCGACCGCGTCCCAGAACGCCGACTCCTCGGCGCCCGCCGTCGGTGACGGCGTGTCCAGCCAGTACCGGTCGCGCTGGAAGGCGTAGCCGGGCAGATCGACCAGGTCGCCCTCCCCGCCCGTGACCGTCGGCCAGTCCACCCGTACGCCCTGCACGTGTGCCTCGGCGACCGCCGCCAGAAGTGCCGTCGTCTCGGGACGTTCGGGCCGGGCCGTGGGAACGGCACGTACCGGTGGTGCCGAGGCGTCCGCCTCCAGGGTGCGCCTGGCCAGCGCGGTGAGCGTCGGCGCGGGGCCGATCTCCAGGAGGGTCGTCACACCGAGCCGGCGCAGTTCGGTCACCGTGTCCTGGAACCGTACGGTGTGCCGCAGTTGGCGGGTCCAGTAGGCGGCGGTGAGCAGGTCGTCCCCGTCGGCCGGCCGACCGGTGAGCGTGGAGACGACCGGGACCGACGGCGGCCGGTACTCGATGTCCTCGGCGACCGCACGGAACTCGGCGAGCACGGCGTCCGTGAGCGGGGAGTGGAAGGCGCCGCCGACCGTGAGCCGACGGCTGCGGCCGCCTCGGCCGTGCCACTCGTCCTCGACCTCGGCGAGGGCCTCCGGGTCGCCGGAGACGACGACCGATCCCGGCGCGTTCACAGCCGCCACGGACAGCAGATCGGTCCGTCCGTCCAGCAGCGTCAGGGCGGTCGCCTCGTCGGTGTCCAGTGCGGTCATGGCGCCCGGTGGCAGCCCCTGCATCAGCCGGGCCCGGACGGCGACCAGCCGCACGGCCGACGGCAGGTCGAGGACGTCCGCGGCCGTGGCGGCCGCCAGTTCTCCGATGGAGTGCCCGGCCAGGTGATCGGGCGTGATGCCCCAGTGCCGCAGCAGCCGGTGGAGGGCGATCTCGTAGGCGAACAGGGCCGGTTGGGTGTAAAGGGTCTGGTCGAGCGGTTCGCCCGGGGTGAACAGCACGTCCTTCAACGGGCGTTCGAGGTGCGCGGCGAACAGGTCGGCCACCTCGTCGAGCGTGTCGGCGAAGACCGGGTGGGCGGCGGCCAACTCCCGTCCCATCCCTGAGTGCTGGGCGCCCTGTCCGGTGAAGAGGAACGCGATGCGCCCGGGCCGGCCGGAGCCGAGCAGCACCTGGCCGCCGCCGTCGCCGTGGGCCAAGGACGCCAGCCCGGCGAGGAGTTCGTCCCGGTCGGTGCCGGTCACCGCGGCGCGATGGTCGAAGCGGCTCCGTCCGGCCAGGGTGCGGGCGACGTCCTGCGGGCGCAGCTCCGGGCGGCCCGTCAGATGGGCGTGCAGCCGCACGGCCTGCGCGGCGAGGGCGCCCTCGGTGCGGGCCGACAACAGCCAGGGGAGCGGGGGCGTGTTGCCCACCGGATCGGCGTGCGGGCCGGGCCCGGCGGTCCCCGCCGCCCGCGGCGCCGTGGTGTCTGCCGAGGTGTGCTGCGGCGCCTGTTCCAGGATGACGTGCGCGTTGGTGCCGCTGATGCCGAACGACGACACCGCGGCCCGCCGCGGACGGTCCACGTCCGGCCACGGAACCCGTTCGGTGAGCAGCTGGACCCGGCCCGCCGACCAGTCGACGTGCGGGGTCGGGCGATCGGCGTGGAGGGTGCGGGGAAGCACACCGGCGCGCAGGGCGTGCACCATCTTGATGATCCCGGCGGCCCCGGCGGCGGCTTGTGTGTGCCCGATGTTCGACTTCACCGACCCCAGCAGCAAGGGCCGTTCACGGTCCTGCCCGTACGTGGCGAGCAGCGCCTGAGCCTCGATCGGGTCGCCGAGCCGGGTGCCGGTGCCGTGTGCCTCGACGGCGTCGACGTCGGCGGGGGCGAGCCGGGCGTCGGCGAGTGCCTGGCGGATGAGCCGCTCCTGCGACGGCCCGTTGGGGGCGGTGAGGCCGTTGGACGCACCGTCCTGGTTCACTGCCGAGCTACGGATCACCGCCAGTACGCGGTGCCCGTTGGCCTCGGCGTCGGACAGCCGCTCCAGCAGCAGCAGTCCGGCGCCCTCCGCCCAGCCGGTGCCGTCGGCGTCGGCAGAGAACGCCTTGCACCGGCCGTCGGGCGCCAGCCCGCGCTGCCGGCTGAACTCGACGAAGGTCGCCGGGGTCGCCATCACCGCGACCCCTCCGGCCAGCGCCAGCGTGCACTCCCCGGACCGCAGCGCCCGCGTGGCCAGATGCACCGCGACCAGGGACGAGGAGCACGCGGTGTCCACGGTGACGGCCGGGCCCTCGAAGCCGAAGGTGTACGCGATACGACCGGAGGCCACACTGCCGGCGCTGCCGCTGCCGAGCATGCCCTCGGCCTCCTCGGGCGGGCGGTGCTGGAGCCGGGCGCCGTAGTCGTTGTACATCACGCCCGCGTACACCCCGGTCCGGCTGCCGCGCAGGCCGCGCGGGTCGATTCCGGCGTGTTCGAACACCTCCCACGAGGTCTCCAGCAGGATCCGCTGCTGCGGGTCGATGGCCAGCGCCTCCCGGGGCGAGATCCCGAAGAACGCGGCGTCGAACCGGTCGGCGTCGCGCAGGAAGCCGCCCTGGCGGGTGGTGACGGTGCCGGACCGGTCGGGGTCGGGATGGTAGAGCTGCTCCACGTCCCAGCCTCGTTCGGCCGGGAACCCGCCGACGGCGTCCACTCCTTCGTCGACCAGCCGCCACAGCTCTTCGGGTGTACCGACCCCGCCCGGGTAGCGGCAGCTCATGCCGACGACGGCGATCGGCTCGCGCTCCCTCGCCTCGGCCTGCGCCAGCCTGCGCCGGGTCTGCTGGAGGTCGGCGGTGACCCGGCGCAGATACGCGACGAGTTCCTCTTCGCTGGCCATCAGTTGCCCTTCCCTCGGCTCGCCGGTGATTCCGTGTTCATCAGACGACGCCCAGTTCGTTGTCGATCAGGTCGAAGATCTCCTCGGCGGAGGCCGACGCGATCTGTTCGCCGCCGTCCCCGTCCCCGGTCGCCGCGACGTCCCGGAGCAGCGCGCGGAGCCGGTCGGCGACCTGGTCGCGCAGACCGGGGTCGGCGGGCAGGTAGGCCAACTCATCGGCAAGGCCGTCGAGTTCGGTGAGGATCGGAGCGGCGCCCGGCTCCGTGGGTGCCAGCCGTGACAGCAGCCAGTCGGCCAGGGCCCGCGCGGTCGGATGGTCGAAGACGAGTGTGGCCGGCAGCCGCAGCCCGGTCGCCGTGCCGAGGCGGTTGCGCAGCGACACCCCGGTGAGCGAGTCGAACCCCAGATCCTTGAAGGGCAGGTCCTCCTCCAGCGTCTGCGGGTCGGCGTGTCCCAGCACGGCCGCCGCGGCCTCCCTGACAAGAGTGAGTACGGCGGCCCGCCGCCCTTCCTCGTCCAGGCCGGACAGCCGCCGCAGCAGGTCGTCCCCGGCCACTGCCCCGGTGTCCGCCGCCCGGACCAGCGCCCTCAGCACCCCCGGGACCGCGCCTGTCTCAGCGGCCCTCGAACGCAGGGTGCCCGCGTCCAGCCGGACCGGCACCAGCGCGGGCCGGCCGAGACCGAGCGCGGTGTCGAGCAGGGCCAGCGCCTCCTCGCCTTCGAGCGGCAGAATGCCGCCCTGCCCGATCCGGCGCAGGTCGGCGTCGTCGAGGTGGCCGGTCATCCCGCTCGCCTGCGCCCACAGTCCCCACGACAGGGAGACGGCGGGCAGCCCGCGGCTCCTGCGGTGGTGCGCCAGCGCGTCCAGGAAGGCGTTGGCCGCCGCGTAGTTGGCCTGTCCGGGGCTGCCGAGGACCGCCGAGGCGGAGGAGAAGAGGACGAGCGGTGTGCCGGGGCGGTCCTCGGTCAGTGTGTGCAGGTTCCACGCCGCGTCCACCTTGGGCCGTAGCACCCGTGTCAGCTGCCCGGATGTGAGCGTGGAGAGGGTCGCGTCGTCGAGGACGCCTGCCGCGTGCACCACTCCGGCGAGTTCCCGCCCGGCCAGCAGCGCGCGGAGCGTCTCGGTGTCAGCGGCGTCGCAGGCCGCGATCTCCACCTCGGCACCGGCGGCCGTGAGTTCGGCCGCCAGTTCGCCCGCTCCCGGCGCCTGCGGTCCCTGCCGGCCGACGAGGAGCAGGCGGCGTACGCCGTGCGTGGCCACGAGGTGGCGGGCCACCTGTGCACCGAGTGTGCCGGTGCCTCCGGTGACCAGGACGGGTCCCTCGCCGTGGAAGCCCTCGAAGCCGTCGGAGCGGCTCTCGGAGTGCGCCTCTCCCGGTGACGTCCTGCTGAGCCTGCGCACCAGGGCCACGCCGTCGCGCACCGCCACCTCCGGCTCGTCAGCGGCCAGGGCCGCGGCCAGCGCCCCCGGAGCGGCGGTGTCGGAGGCGGCCGTACCGTCGAGGTCCAGCAGGACGAAGCGCCCGGGGTTCTCCGCCGCCGCGGACCGCAGCAGGCCCGGCACCGCGCCGTGTGCCAATCGGGCCGGGTCGGCCGGTCCGTCGTCGTCGTGGACGGCCACCGCGTTCCTGGTGACCACAACGAACCGGGACGCCTCGAACCGGGGCTCCGCGAGCCATTCCTGTGCCAGGGCGAGCACGTGCTCCGCTGCCGCGTGCGCGCCGTCGACGGGGTTCCCCGCGTCCACCGGAAGCGGGACCAGCACCGCCTCCGGCACCGGCAGGCCCGCGTCGACGGCCGCCGCCAGCGCCGCCGGACCGGAGTGAACGCTCTCCTGCGGTACGAGCCCCCGGGTGTCCGCGCCGAGCAGCGCCCAACGGCCGGGAATCGCCGTGGCGTCGCGGTCCAGCCGTGGCCACGCGATCTCGTAGAGCGAGCGGGGCCGGACAGCGGCCGCCGTCGACACTTGACGGAGTGTCAGGCGCCCTATGGACAGCACGGGTCGGCCGTCGGCGTCGGTGATCTCGGCGCTCACGGTGAGCTGTTCGGGCTGTTCGGAGACGGTGGTGAGCCGGGCGCGCAGCGCGGTGGCGCCACGCGCGTGCAGGACGACGTCGCTGAACGCGTACGGCAGCCGTACGCGCCCGTCGTCGCCCGAGCGCAGGCCGTCCGCGGCGATGGCGTGCAGCGCCGCGTCCAGCAGCGCCGGGTGGATACCGTGCCCGCTCGCGGCGACCTGCTCGGGCAGGGCTGTCTCCGCGAGGACCGCGTCCGGTGTCCGCCAGGCCGCGCGCAGGCCGCGCAGTGCCGGTCCGTAGTCGTAACCGGCGTCCGCGAGACCGTCGTAGAAGGCCTCGGCGTCCAGGGATTCGGCGGCCTCCGGCGGCCACGGGCCAGGGGCGGTGTCCGGCGCGGGAGCGGTGGCGGCGTCGAGGACGGCGGTCGCGTGGTGTGTCCAGACCGGTCCGTCGAACCCGCCGGCGTCGCCGACCGGCCGGGCGTGCACGGTGAGGGTGCGCAGCGCCTCCTCGTCGCCGGGGACGACCGCGACCTGAAGGTCCACGACGCCGTCCGCCGGCAGCGTCAGCGGGGCGTGCAGGGTGAGTTCGCGCAGGCCGCCCCCGCCGGTCCTGGCAGCCGCGTGCAGGGCGAGGTCCACGAACGCGGTCCCCGGCAGCAGCACGGTTCCGGCGACCGCGTGGTCGGCGATCCAGGGATGGGTGGCCAGCGACACCCGCCCGGTGAGGACGCGCGAACCGTCCGACAGCTCCACCTCCGCGCCGAGCAGCGCGTGGTCCGCACCGGCGAGGCCCGCCCCGGACAGGTCACCGGGGCCGGTCGGCGCCTCCAGCCAGAACCGCTGCCGCTGGAAGGGGTACGTCGGCAGGTCGACGGCCCGTCGCGGAGTTCCGCCGGTGAGCGCGGCCCGGTCCACCGTCCCGCCCGCGGCATGTACCCGCGCGAGCGAGGTCAGTACCTGGGCGACGTCGCCGTGGTCCCGGCGCAGCGTGCCGATCACCGCCACCGGCGTCTCCGTCGCCGCTTCCGCGGTCTCCTGGAGCGGCACGGTCAGCACCGGGTGCGGGCTCACCTCGACGAACAGCCGGAGGTCGTCGTCGATCAACGCCTCAACCGTGGGCAGCAGTTGGACCGTCTGCCGCAGGTTCCGGTACCAGTACTCCGGGCCCAGCTCCGCCGTGTTCAAGAGGCCGGCGGTGACGGTGGAGTAGAACGCGACGTCGGTCGAGCGGGGCCGGATCCCCGCGAGCAGCTCCGTCACCTCCGCCTCGACCCGCCCCACGTGCGGACCGTGCGAGGCGTAGTCCACGGGCACCCGTCGGATCCGCACACCGGCCGCCTCGCAGTCCGCCGCGAGCGCGTCCAGGGCGTCCGGGGCACCGGACACCACCGTGGAGGTCGGACCGTTGATCGCGGCCACGCTGAGGTCGGCGCCCGCCGGGAACCGCTCGCGCACGGCCTCCGCCGTCAACTGCACCGACATCATCCCGCCCTGGCCGGAGAGCGCCTTCAGGGCGGCGCTGCGCAGGGCGACCACCCGTGCCCCGTCGTCCAGACCGAGCGCGCCCGCCACGGTGGCGGCGGCGATCTCGCCCTGCGAGTGACCGATGACCGCATCCGGTCGCACACCGTACGACTCCCACACGGCCGCCAGTGACACCATCACCGCCCACAGCACGGGCTGCACCACGTCCACCCGTTCCAGCGACGCGGCGCCCGGCCGCTCGGTGAGGACGTCCACCAGTGACCAGTCGGTGTACGGCTCCAGCGCCCGGGCACAGTCCTCGATCCGCTCCCGGAACACCGGTGAGGACACCAGCAGTTCCCGCGCCATCGCGGGCCACTGCGACCCCTGGCCCGGGAACACGAAGACCGTGCCCCCGAGTTCCGCGGCGGTGCCCCGCACGACGGTGTCGCTCTCGCCGCCGCGCGCCAGCTCTGCCAGACCGTCGAGCAGGGCACCCCGGTCCGCGGCCACCACCACGGCCCGCCGGGCCAAAGCGGCCCGCTGCTCCGCCAGGGCCCGGCCGGCGTCGGCCAGCGCGTCGTCCGGGAGCTCGGCGGCCAGCGCGTGCAGGCGCCCGGCCAGCGCGCGCAGCGCGGGCTCGGTCCGCGCGGACACCGGCCACACCGAGACCTGGGACACCGCCGGATCGCCGGGCACCTCCCCGGGCGCAGCGGCCTCCTGCTCGGGTGCCTGCTCCAGAACCACGTGGGCGTTGGTCCCGCTCAGCCCGAAGGAGGACACCCCGGCCCGTCGCGGTCGGCCCACCTCGGGCCACGGCCGTCGCTCGGCGAGCAGCTCCACCTTCCCCGCCGTCCAGTCCACGTGCGGCGAGGGCGCGTCCACGTGCAGGGTCCGCGGCAGCACACCGTGCCGGATCGCCTCGACCATCTTGATGACCCCGCCGACGCCCGCCCCGGCCTGGGTGTGCCCGATGTTGGACTTCAGCGAACCGAGGTACAGCGGTTCCGCACGGTCCTGCCCGTACGTGGCGAGCAGCGCCTGGGCCTCGATCGGGTCGCCGAGGACCGTCCCGGTGCCATGGGCCTCGACGGCGTCCACGTCCGCCGTCGACAGCCGGGCGTCGGCGAGCGCGTCCCGGATGACCCGCTGCTGGGAGGAACCACTGGGCGCCGTGAGGCCGTTGGAGGCACCGTCCTGGTTGACCGCGGTGCCGCGGATCACCGCGAGCACCCGGTGTCCGTCGCGCAGCGCGTCCGACAGCCGCGCCACCATCAGCAGCCCCGCGCCCTCGCCGAAACCGGTGCCGTCCGCGGCGGCGGCGAAGGACCGGCACCGCCCGTCGGGGGACAGCCCGCGCTGCCGGCTGAACTCGGTGAAGATGTTCGGCGTCACCACGACCGTGGCGCCGCCGGCCAGCGCGAGGTCGCACTCGCCGGCGCGCAGCGCACGGCACGCCATGTGCAGCGCCACCAGCGAGGACGAGCAGGCGGTGTCCACCGAGACCGCCGGCCCCTCCAGGCCGAGCGTGTAGGAGATCCGGCCCGATGCCACGCTGGTGACGTTGCCCGAGGCGAGGTAACCCTCCACGCCGTCCGGGACACTGCGCAGCCGGGCCGCGTACTCCTGCGCGAACACCCCGACGTACACGCCGGTGCGGCTGCCGCGCAGCGTCGTCGGGTCGATCCCGGCGTGCTCGACGGCCTCCCACGCGCTCTCCAGCAGGATGCGCTGCTGGGGGTCGGCGGCGAGCGCCTCGCGCGGGTTGATGCCGAAGAAGGCCGCGTCGAAGTCCGCGGCGCCGTCGAGGAATCCGCCGTGCCGGGCGTAGGTCGTGCCCACCCCGTCAGGGTCCAGGTCGTACAGGCCCGGAAGGTCCCAGCCGCGGTCGGTGGGGAAGCCGGAGATCGCGTCCCGGCCCTCGGCCACCAGCCGCCACAGGTCGTCCGGGGACGCCACCCCGCCCGGATAGCGGCAGCTCATCCCGATCACGGCGATCGGCTCGCCGTCCACGACCTGGCCCTGAGCCCGCGCGGCGTCGGCGGTACCGCCGCTCTCCAGCAACTCCGCCAGGACATGGCCCGCGAGCGCCGCGGGCGTCGGATGGTCGAAGACCGCCACGGCCGGCAGGCGCAGACCGGTGACCCGGTTGACCCGCTTGCGCACCTCCAGCGCGGTCAGCGAGTCGAAGCCGAGATCCTTGAAGGCACGGTCGGGCGGCACCGCCTCGATCGAGGTGTGCCCGAGCACCGCGGCGACCTCGCCACGGACCAGCTTGCCCACCAGCACCCGCTGTTCGCGCGGCGACAACGCGGCGAGTTCCGCGGCCAGTCCCGACGCGGTGGTGTCACGCGCGGGAGTCTCCGCGGACTCCGCGAGCACCGCCGACACCTCGGGAACCGTGTCGAGCAGCGGGCTCGGTCGGACCGCCGTGTAGCTCGGGGCGAACCGCGCCCACTCCATGTCCGCGACCGACAGCAGGGTCTCGCCGTCGGTGAGGGCCTGCCGCAGCGCGCCGAGCGCCAGGGCCGGCGCCATCGCACGGATGCCGCGCCGCTCCAGCAGGTCGGTCGCGCCGTCCAGGTCGATCATCCCGCCGTCCGCCCAGGACCCCCAGGCGACCGACACCGCTCGCAGGCCGCCCGCGCGCAACTGCCCGGCCAGACCGTCGAGATGAGCGTTGCCCGCCGCGTACGCGGCCTGTCCGCCGCTGCCCCAGACACCCGCGTTGGACGAGAACAGCACGAAGGCGTCCAGGTCGCGGTCCGCCAGCAGTTCGGCCAGGTGCTGCGCTCCCGCGACCTTTCCGGACACCACCCGGGCGTATTCGTCCAGGTCGGTGTCCACCACCGGTGTGTACGCCTGGGCGCTGCCCGCCGCGTGGAACACCGCGGTCGGCGGATGCTCCGCCACCAGGTCCGCCAGCGCCGCCCGGTCACCCACATCGCAGGCGGCGAGTGTCACCCGGACGCCGCGGGCCTCCAGCTCCGCGGCCAGTTCGGGTGCGTCCGGCGCCCGCGGACCGCGCCGTCCGGCCAGTACCAGGTGCTCGGCGCCGTGCGCGGCCAGCCACCGGGCGAGATGTCCGCCGATGCCGCCCGTGCCCCCGGTGACCAGCACGGTGCCGCGTGGACTCCACGGCGTGGGCTCCGGAGTCCGCTGCACCAGCGCTGCCCGGACCAGCCGGCGGACCAGCGGACCGGCATGGCGCAGCGCCACCTGGTCCTCGTCGCCGAGACCCGCCAGTACGGCCGCGAGATCGTCGGCGGTGCGCCCCTGCGTCACCGCCGGCAGGTCCACCAGACCGCCCCACAGCCGCGGTTGCTCCAGCGCGACCACGCGCCCGAGCCCCCACAGCTGTGCCTGACCGCCCGACGACTCGCCGTCCCCGGCAGCCCCGCAGGCCATGCCACCGCGTGTCACCGCCCACAGCCGCGCCGAGGACCCGCTGTCGGCCAGTCCCCGCACGAGCGCCAGCGTCCCGGCGACGCCCGCCGGGACCGCCGGGTGCTCCGGGTGCGGATGCCCGGCGAGGCCCAGCAGCGAGACGACACCGCCGACCTCGGCGCCCGCCTCGTGCAGCCGGTCCGCGAACCAGGTGTGGGGCGCCGCCTCCGGAGCGGTCATCACCGCAGCGGTCGCGCCCTGCCGGGTCAGCGCGGCGCCGACCAGTTCCACGGCCGGGTCGTCCGCGTACGCCGCGGGGACGACGACCAGCCAGGTCCCCTGCGGCGGGTCCCGCCGCACCGTCTGCGACGCCGGCTGCCACATCACGCGGTAGCGCCACCGGTCGACCTGCGAACGCTCCTGCGTCCGTCGTCGCCAGTCGGCGAGCGCCGGCAGCAGTTCGCCCAGCGGAGCGTCCCCGCCGATCTCCAGTCGACGGGCCAGCTTCTCCGGATCACCGTGTTCCACGGCGTCCCAGAACTCCGCGTCCTCGGTCCCCTCGCCCGGACCGGGGGCGGGCGCGTTGAAGGCCGACTCGATCCAGTACCGCTCGTGCTCGAAGGCGTACGTGGGCAGCGGGACCGTACCGGTTCCCGTCAGCAGGGGCGTCCAGTCCACGGCCACGCCGTGGGTGTGCAGCCGGGCCAGGGCCGTGACCAGGTCGGGATGCTGGGCCGGAACGGCCACGGCGTCGTCCAGCCCCTGGTGCACCAGGGGCGTGAGGGTCGCCCCCGGTCCCAGTTCGACGTGCACGGTGGCTCCCGCGGTGTGCAGCGTCTGGACGCTGTCGTGGAAGCGGACGGCGTTACGGACGTGGTGGACCCAGTACTCCGGCGACGTGAGGTCCTCCGCCGAGGCGAGAGCGCCGGTGAGGTTCGAGGCGAGGGTCAGCGTGGGCGGATGGTAGGTCAACTCCTGTGCGGTGGAGCGGAATTGGTCGAGGATGGGGTTCATGTGGGGTGAGTGGAAGGCGTGGCTGACGTCGAGGCGGTGGGTTCGGCGTCCTCGTTGTTTCCAGAGGGTGGCGAGTTGGGTGACGGGTTCTTCGTCGCCGGACAGGACGGTGGATCGTGGGCTGTTGATGGCGGCGATGGCGATGCGGTCGCCGAATTCTTCGAGTCCTGGGAGGAGTTCTTCCTCGGTGGCTTCTACGGCGATCATGGCGCCGCCGGGCGGGAGGTGCTGCATGAGGCGTGCCCGGGCGGAGACCAGCTTGGCCGCGTCCTCCAGCGAGAGCACGCCTGCGGCGTGGGCGGCGGAGATCTCGCCGATGGAGTGTCCGGCGAGGAGGTCGGGGCGCACGCCGAAGCTGTCGAGGAGTTTGAACAGGGCGGTGTGGTAGGCGAACAGGGACGTCTGGGTGTAGAGGGTCTGTCCGAGAAGGTCCGCGTCTTCCCCGAACATGACGTCCCGCAAAGGGAGTTCAAGGTATGGGTCGAGGAGTGCGCACACCTCGTCCAGGGCCTGGGCGAACACGGGATAGGTGTCGTACAACTCCCGCCCCATGCCCACTTGTTGAGAGCCCTGCCCCGAGAAGAGGAAGGCGACCTTCGCCGGACGTCCGGCAGCACTCGGCAGAACCTTCTCGTGGTCGCGGCCCTCGGCCAGCGCCGTCAGGCCCGCGAGCAGCTCGCCCCGGGACGCGCCCAGCACCGCCGCCCGCCGCTCGAACGCCGTGCGCGCGGTGATCAGGGAACGCGCGATGTCCGCGGTGGCCAGATCCGGGCGCTCGGCGACATGCGCCAGCAGCTTTCCGGCCTGGGCGCGCAGCGAGCCGTCGGTTTTGGCCGACAACAGCCAGGGCGGCACAGGTGCGGCGCCGGTTTGGGGCTCGGCCGCGCCCTTGACCGAGGTCTCCGTGCCGGCCGGGGCGTTGTCGGCTGCTTCCGCCTGGCCCTCTGCCGGCTCCGGAGCCTGTTCCAGGATCAGATGTGCGTTCGTTCCGCTGATGCCGAACGCCGAGACGCCCGCCCGCCGTGGTCGGCCGGTCTGCGGCCAGTCGGTCGGCTCGGTGACCACCGTGACGCTGCCCGCCGACCAGTCGACATGCGGGGTGGGCTCGTCGACGTGCAGGGTCGGCGGCAGCACACCCTCCAGCATCGCGCCGATCATCTTGATGACACCGGCGACGCCCGCCGCGGCCTGCGTGTGGCCGATGTTGGACTTCACCGAGCCCAGGTGGAGCGGTCGCTCGCGGTCCCGCCCGTACGTGGCCAGAACCGCCTCAGCCTCGATCGGGTCGCCCAGCCGGGTGCCCGTGCCGTGCGCCTCGACGGCGTCGACGTCCGCCGGCCCCAGTCGGGCGCTCGCCAGCGCCTGGCGGATGACGCGCTGCTGGGCGGGGCCGTTGGGCGCGGTGAGCCCGTTGGAGGCACCGTCCTGGTTGACCGCCGATCCCCGTACCACGGCGAGGATGTTGCGCCCGTTGCGTCGGGCGTCCGAGAGCCGTTCCAGGACGAGTACCCCGACGCCCTCAGCGAAGTTGGTGCCGTCCGCAGCCGCCGCGAACGCCTTGCAGCGCCCGTCCGGGGCGAGCCCGCGCTGCCGGCTGAACTCGACGAAGGCGCCCGGACTGCCCATCACCGTCACGCCGCCGGCCAGCGCCAGCGTGCACTCCCCGCGCCGCAGCGCCTGGGCCGCGAGATGGATGGCGACCAGCGAGGACGAGCAGGCCGTGTCCAGCGACACCGCCTGTCCTTCCAGGCCGAGCGTGTACGCCACCCGGCCGGACGCCACGCTGCTGGTCGTCCCGGTGAGCACGTATCCCTCCAGGCTGTCGCCCTCGTGATAGGACTGCGGCCGGTAGTCGTGGGAGATCACCCCGGCGAAGACGCCGGTACGGGTACCGCGCAGGGCGACCGGGTCGATCCCGGCATGCTCCACGGCCTCCCAGCCGACCTCCAGCAGTTGCCGCTGCTGCGGATCGGCGGCGAGCGCCTCGCGTGGGCTGATTCCGAAGAACGCCGCGTCGAAGTCGCCCGCGTCGTGCAGGAAGCCGCTCTCCCGCGTGTAGCAGGTGCCCGACTGTTCCGGGTCGGGGTCGTACAGCGCCGCCAGGTCCCAGCCGCGGTCGGCGGGGAACGGTCCGACCGCGTCCCCGCCGTCGGCGACCAGCCGCCACAGGTCCTCCGGTGTCCGCACCCCGCCGGGGAAACGGCAGCCGATGCCGACGACGGCGATCGGTTCGTACCGCTCCTCCTCCGCCTCCTGCAGCCTGCGCTTGGCCTGGCGCAGGTCCGCCGTCGCCCGCCGCAGATAGTCGCGGAGCCTCTCCTCGTTCGATCGGCTCGACTCGGTCGCCTCGTTCGACATGGCCACGCCCCACCCTTCGTCAGTACGTCAGAGAGATCCGAGTTCGCTGTCCAGCGCGTCGAAGAGTTCGTCGTCCGAGGCGGTCAGCAGCGCCACGTCGTCGGCGCCCGCCCCGGCCGTACGCTCGCCGGTCAGCCGCCACATCAGCGAGCGGAGCCGGTCGGCAATACCCGGCGGCAGCTCACCGGCGGGCTGTTCGGCGAACAACGCCCGCTCCAGATGGTCCAGTTGGGCCGCCAGGGCCTCGGCGCCGTCGTCGGCGCCGACCAGTTCCGTCAGCAGATGCCCGGCCAGCGCTGTGGCCGTCGGGAAGTCGAACACCACCGCCGCGGGCAGCCGCAGGCCGACCATCGCACCGAGCCGGTTGCGCAGTTCCAGCGCGGTCACGGAATCGAAGCCGAGTTCGGTGAACGCCCGGTCGTCGGCCACGGCGTCACCACCGCTGTGGCCGAGCGTGGCGGCCACCTCGGCGCGCACCAGGCCCAGCACCAGCTCGGTCCTGGCCGGCCCGGACAACGGCGCCAGCCGCTCCCGCAACGCCGCGAGCGCATCACCGTCCGCCGCCCCGGCGCCCTCGGCCTCCTCGGCCGCCGCCCGGGCCTCCGGTATCTCCGTCAGCAGCCGGCTCGGTCGCAGTGCGGTGTAACTCGGCGCGAACCGAGCCCAGTCCATGTCGGCGACCGACAACACCGTCTCCCCGTCGGCGAGCGCCTCGCCGAGGACACCGAGGGCCGTCCGGGGTGCCATGGCGCGCAGGCCGCGCCGCTCCAGTTCCTCCGCCGCCGAGGAACGCGTCAGCATGCCGCCGTCCGCCCACGCCCCCCAGGCCACCGAAGTCGCCGGCCGCCCCTGGGCGCGCCGCCGGTGGGCCAGCAGGTCGAGATGGGCGTTGCCCGCCGCGTAGGCGGCCTGTCCGCCGCTGCCCCAGACCCCCGCGTTCGAGGAGAACAGGACGAACGCGTCCAGCTCACGCCCGGCCAGCAGTTCGTCGAGGAGGTCCGCCCCCGCTGTCTTGCCCGCCACCACCGCCGCGTACGCGGCGGTGTCGGTGTCCCGCAACGGTGTGTAGTCCTGGGGGAGTCCCGCCGCGTGGAAGACCGCGGTCAGCGGCACGTCCGGCGGTATCCCGGCCAGCAGGCGCTCCACGTCACCGCGTTCGGCGAGATCGCACGCGACGAGAGACACGTCGACGCCGGTCGCGGTGAGCTCCTCCGCCAGTTCGGCGGCTCCGGGCGCGGCCGGGCCGCGCCGCCCGGCCAGGACGAGGTGCTCCGCGCCACGCCCGGCGAGCCAGCGGGCCACATGGGCGCCGATCCCGCCGGTACCGCCGGTGACCAGCACGGTGCCCCGGGCGCGCCACCCGGTCGCGTTGCCCGTGCGCGGCGCGGGTACCAGCCGTCGCGCGTGCGCACCGGAGGACCGCATCGCGACCTGGTCCTCCGTGCCGCCGGAGAGCACCGCCGCCAGCTGCACCGCCGTACGGTCGCCCTCGTTCTCGGGGAGGTCCAGCAGGCCGCCCCACAGCCGCGGTTGTTCGAGACCGACCGTGCGGCCCAGTCCCCACACCTGTGCCTGCGCGGGCGAGAGCCGGCCGTCGCCGGGCAGACCGGTGGCGACGCCGCCCCGCGTGACCACCCACAGCGGCGCCGAGCTCACCTCGTCGGTCAGCGCCCCGACCAGGGCGACCGTCGCTGCCACCCCCACGGGCACCGCCTCGTGCGCCGGATGCGGGCCGTCGGCGAGCGCCAGCAGCGACACCACGCCCGTGGGCGGCTCCGCCTCCGCACCGTCCAGCAGCCGCCCGTACTCCTGCGGGCCGGCCGTGGCGGGGTCGACCACCGCCTGGCGTACCCGGGCACCGGCACCGGCCAGCGCCTTGTGGCACAGCCCGGTCTCCGTACGGTCCTCGTGTCCCTCGGGCACCACCAGCAGCCAGGTTCCCGACAGCACCGGAGCAGCCGGCTCGGGCACCGGTCGCCACTGGACCCGGTAGCGCCAACGGTCGCCGAGCGCGCGCTCCTCGGACCGGACCCGCCAGGCGGCCAGCGCCGGCAGCAGCTCGGCGAGCGGCTCGGGCGTGCCGAGTTCCAGGGTGCGCGACAGGTCTTCCACATCGCCGCGCTTGACGGCGTCCCAGAAGGCGGCGCCGTCGTCGCCGGCGGCCCGCGCCCGCAGCCGGCGGCCCTCCGCGGACTCCTCCAGCCAGTAACGCCGCCGTTGGAAGGCGTACGTCGGCAGCTCCACCGGCCGCGGCCCGTGCCCGGCCGTGAGCACCGTCGGATCCACCGCCGCACCCTGGACATGGGCCCGGGCCAGCGACTCCACCAGAGACTCCTCGGCGTCCCGGTCCCGACGCAGGGTGCCCGTCGCGGCCACCGCCACGCCCAGCGCGTCGGCCGTCTCCTGCACGCCCGTGGTGAGCACGGCGTGTGGGCTGCACTCCACGAACAGCCGATGGCCGTCGGCCACGAGCGCTCGAGTGGCCTCCTCGAACCGCACCGGCTCCCGCAGGTTGCGGTACCAGTAGCCGGTGTCCAGCTCCGCCGCGTCGAGCGGCCCGCCGGTCACGGTGGAGTAGAACACCGGCCCCGCGGCCGTCGGCGCGACCCCCGCGAGTTCGGTCAGCAAGCTGTCCCGGATCCCCTCGACCTGCGGCGAGTGCGAGGCGTAGTCCACCGGTACCCGCCGGGTGCGCACCTCCTCGGCCGCGCACACCACCGCGAACGCGTCCAGCGCCTGCGGCGTGCCCGACAGCACCACCGAGCCCGGTCCGTTGACCGCCGCGACGTGCACGTCCAGCTCACCGATCCGCGCAGCCACCGCGTCCGCGCCGAGCGCGACCCACATCATCCCGCCCTGCCCTGCCAGCTCGGTCAGTGCCCTGCTGCGCAGCGCCACGATCCGCGCCGCGTCGGCCAGCGGCAGCGCGCCGGCGACGTACGCGGCGGCGATCTCCCCCTGCGAATGGCCGACCACGGCGTCCGGCCGCACGCCGTACGACTCCCACACCGCGGAGAGCGACACCATCACGGCGAACAGGGCGGGCTGCACCACGTCGACCCGCTCCAGGGAGGAACTGCCCGGCCGTTCCTCCAGGACGTCCAGCAGAGACCAGTCGGTGTGGGGAGCCAACGCCTCGTGGCACTCCTGGATCCGCTCCCGGAAGACGGCGTTCGCGGCGAGCAGCCCCCGCGCCATCCCCGGCCACTGCGACCCCTGCCCGGGGAAGACGAACACCGTGCGGCCCGCCTGCCCGGCCGTGCCGTGCAGCACATTGCGGGCGCTGTCCCCGCGGGCGAACGCCGCGACCCCGTCCAGCAGTTCCTCCGCCGTGCGGCCCACCGCCGCCGCGCGATGCCCCAACGAGGCGCGCGTCGTGGCCAGCGCGTGCGCCACGTCCACCGGCGACACGGCCGTGCGTGCGGACAGACGCCGGTGCAGCCGTTCGGCCTGCGCGCGCAGTGCCTCGGCGGAATGGCCCGACAGCACCCACGGGACCACCGGCCCACGCGATGCGCCGTTCCCCTCCGCGGCCGTGCCCGGTCGGCCGGCGCCCGTCGGTTCCGGCACGTCCGCGCCCACCGCGGCAGGTCCGTCCGCCGCCTGCTCCACGATCACGTGCGCGTTGGTGCCGCTGATGCCGAACGACGACACCGCCGCCCGGCGCACCCGTCCCACCTCCGGCCACGCCTCGGCCCCGGACAGCAGCCGCACCGCTCCCACCGACCAGTCCACCTGCGTCGACGGCCGGTCCACATGCAGTGTCCGCGGCAGCACCCCGTGCCGGATCGCCTGCACCAGCTTGATGATCCCGGCGACCCCCGCGGCGGCCTGAGTGTGCCCGATGTTGGACTTCACCGAGCCCAGCAGCAGCGGCCGGTCCGCGGGCCTACCACTGCCGTACGTCGCCAGCAGCGCCTGCGCCTCGATCGGGTCGCCCAGCCGGGTCCCCGTACCGTGCGCCTCCACCGCGTCCACGTCGGCCGTCGACAGCCCGGCATCCGCCAGCGCGTCCCGGATCACCCGCTGCTGCGAAGGGCCGTTGGGCGCGGTCAGTTGGCTGCTCGCACCGTCCTGGTTGACCGCGGACCCCCGCAGCACCGCGAGCACAGGGTGCCCGTTGGCCCGCGCGTCCGACTCACGCTCCAGCAGCAGCAGTCCGGCCCCCTCACCCCACGCGGTGCCGTCGGCGGCCTCCGCGAACGCCTTGCACCGGCCGTCGGGGGCGAGTCCCCGCTGCCGGCTGAACTCGATGAAGACACCCGGGCTCGCCATCACCGTCACCCCGCCGGCCAGCGCCAGCGTGCACTCCCCGCGCCGCAGCGCCTGTGCCGCGAGATGCACCGCCACCAGCGACGACGAGCAGGCCGTGTCCACCGTGACCGCGGGCCCCTCCAAGCCGAAGGTGTACGCCACCCGGCCCGAGGCGATACTGCCGGCGCTGCCGCTGCCGAGGTACGGCTCGTACTCCTGCGGCACCGCGTGGAACAGACGCGACGCGTAGTCGTCGTACATCACCCCCGCGAACACCCCGGTACGGCTGCCCTTCAGCCTCCGGGGGTCGAGTCCGGCCCGCTCGAACGCCTCCCACGCCAGCTCCAGCAGCATCCGCTGCTGCGGATCGATCGCGTATGCCTCACGCGGGCTGATCCCGAAGAACTCCGGGTCGAAGTCCCCGGCCCCGTACAGGAATCCGCCCTCGCGCACATACGCCGTCCCCCCATGCCCGGGGTCCGGGTCGTACAGCGCGTCCAGGTCCCAGCCGCGGTCCGCGGGGAAGCCCGAGACGGCGTCCCGCTCTTCCGCCAGCAGCTCCCACAGCTCCTCGGGTGAGGCCACGCCTCCCGGGTAACGGCAGCTCATCGCCACGATCGCGATCGGCTCGTGCCCGGCGGACTCGCTCTCCTGAAGCCGCTGCCGTGTGCGCTGCAACTCGGCGATGGTCCGCGCAAGGTAGTCGCGCAGCCTGTCTTCGTCCGCCATCGGAATGTCGCTCCCTCGGAAGTCGCGCGGAGTGTGGGGTCGTGGTTCGGATCAGCTGATGCCGAGGTCGTTGTCGATCAGGTCGAACAGTTCCTCGTTGCTCGCCGTCCGCAGTGAGTCCGCCTCGGGGGCGGGCGCTGCGGGCGGGCCGGATTCCAGGCCGGCCAGCAGATTGCGCAGCCGGATGGTCATGTCCACCCGCCAGTCGTCGTCGGGCGCCCGGCCGGCCAGCGACAGCGCCAGCCGGTCCAGCTCGGCCGGCCCCGGCCGGTCCACCGCTGCGTGCGCCTCACCCAGTTCGGCGTGCAGATGACGCACCAGCGCCCGTGGACTCGGATGGTCGAAGACCAGCGTGCTCGGCAGCCGCAGTCCGGTGCGGGCCTGCAACCGGTTGCGCAACTCCAGCGCGCTCAGCGAGTCCACGCCGAGATCGAGGAAGCCCCGCTCCAGATCCACGTCGGTGGGTGAACCATGGCCCAGCAGTGTCGCGGTCAGCGTCCGTACCGACTCGGTGAGGACCCGCTCGCGTTCCGCGTCCGGCAGCCCCGCCAGGTCCGGAGCCGGCCCGGACTCCGCGGACGACCGCGGGCGCGCCGCCGGCACCAACTGCCGCAGCAGCGCGGGCGGGTCCTCCTCCGCCGCCCGCGCCCGGACCCCCGCCAGGTCCAGCCGGGCGACGACGGCCGCCGTCACGTCCCGTGCCACCGCCGTGTCGAAGAGTTCCAGACCCTCCTCGGGGGACAGCGGTACGAGTCCGGACCGGGCGATCCGGTCCCGGTCGGCCGCGGCGAGTGCCCCGGTGAGGGCGCTCTCCTGCGCCCACAGGCCCCACGCGAGGCTCGTAGCGGGCGCGCCCGCGGACCGCCGGTGATGCGCCAGCGCGTCCAGGAAAGCGTTGGCGGCCGCGTAGTTGGCCTGACCGCCGCTGCCGGTCACCCCGGCGATCGAGGAGTACAGCACGAACGCGCCCACCTTGTGCCGCTCGGCGAGCCGGTGCAGATGCCAGGCCGCGTCGATCTTCGGCCGCAGCACCGCGTCGAGCCGTTCAGGGCTGAGCCCGGTCACCAGACCGTCGGCCACCACACCGGCGGTGTGCACCACCGCCGCGACCTGCCCGGCCTGCGCGAACAGAGCCTCGGCCGCGTGCGGGTCGGCCACGTCGCAGGCCACGAAGGAGACTTCGGCGCCCAGCCCGGCCAGTTCGGCGCGCAGCGCCGCCGCACCGGGCGCCTCGGCCCCGCGCCGGGCGGCCAGCAGCAGCCGCCGTACGCCATGACGCTCCACCAGGTGACGGGCGAGCCGGCCGCCGAGGGCGCCGGTGCCGCCCGTGACCAGGACCGTGCCCTCCGCCGCGCCCTCACCGAGGAAGGGCACGGGCTCCGCCGTACCGGCCGTGGACCGCACGAGCCGCGGCACCAGAACACGCTCGCCCCGCAGGGCGAGTTCCCGCTCGCCGGCCGCACCGGCCGCTGACAGCGCGTCCGTCAGCAGCGCCAGGGCGGCGTTCCCTTCGACCGCCTCGGCCGTTGCGGCGTCCGTGTCCACCAGGACGAACCGGCCCGGGTTCTCGGTCTGCGCCGAACGGACCAGCCCCCACACCGGTGCGTGAGCGAGGTCCACCGCCGCGTTCGGCTCCGTGGCGACCGCCTCCCGGGTCACCAACACCAGCCGGGAGGCGGACAGACGCTCATCGGCCAGCCACTCCTGGACCACTGCCAGTACCCGCCGCAGTACGGACCGCGCGCCGGCCACCACGTCATCGAGGCCACCGTCCGGCGCGGACACCAACGGCAGCACGACCGTCCTGGGGACCGACGCCCCACCCTCGACCGCCGCGCGCAACGCGGCCAGATCGGCGAACCGTGGGACGTCCGGATCCACCTCCCCCCACTCCTCGGGTCCCTCGCCCAACAACGCCCAGGACTCGCTCTTCGCGCCGGCCGTCGCGAGCGCCGTCGCCCACGACACCTCGTACAGCGCATCACCCGCCACACCTCCCCGAGCGGCCGCCAGCGCCTGCGCCGACACCGGCCGCAGCGCCAGTGACCCCACGGTCAGTACCGGCAGGCCGGCCGTGTCCGACAGCGTCAGCCGCACCGCCTCCGAGCCGACCGGCACCACCTCCACCCGCACGGCGGCGGTCCCTGTCTGATGCACCGTCACATCGGACCAGGCGAACGGCAGCCGCACGGCGTCACCCGCACCCGGCAGGAAACTCAGCACGTGCAACGCGGCGTCCAGCAGGGCCGGGTGCACGACGAAGTCCCCGGCAGCGCGCGCCGTCTCCTCGTCCACGGCCACTTCGGCGAACACCCGCCCCTCGGGTCCCTGCCATGCCCGCCGAACTCCCTGGAAGGCCGGACCGTAGGCCAGCCCGAAGTCCCGCAGACCTCCGTAAAGTCCGGAGGTCTCCAGCGCCACCGAGTCCTGCGGGGGCCAGGGCCCCGACGCGGACGCCGGCTCCGCCCGGCCAGACGTGGCCAGCGTGCCCGTCGCATGGCGAAGCCACCCGTCTCCGGCCGACCGCGCGTGCACCTCCACGGACCGCCGCCCGTCACCGTCCGCGTCCCCGACCACCACCTGGAGATCGACTGCCCCCTGCTCCGGCAGCACCAGCGGCGCTTCCAGAGTCAGTTCCTCCACCCGCTCACACCCTGAGCCCGCCGCGGCGTGCAGAACGAGATCCAGGAACGCGGCGCCCGGCAACGGCACCGCACCCAGCACCGCGTGATCGGCCAGCCATGGATGCGTCTCCAGCGAGATCCGCCCGGTCAGCACCTGCGCGTCCCGCCCGGCGATGTCCAGCACCGCACCCAACAGCGGGTGCCGCGCACCGTCCAGCCCCAACCCGCCCGCGTTCCTGACCTGCGGCGCATGGATCCAGTACGACGCCCGCTGGAACGGGTACGTCGGAAGGCGACCGCACTACGTTGCGGGACGTCGCCGCCGACGTCGGGGTCAACCTGGCTCTCATCAAGCGGTACTTCGACTCGAAGGAAGGGCTGTTCAAGGCGGCCCTG